>JAFGTR010000015.1 GCA_016934055.1 Bacteroidales bacterium
ATTGTTGTGGTTGTTGTGGTTGTTGTGGTTGTTGTGGTTGTTGTGGTTGTTGTGGTTGTTGTGGTTGTTGTGGTTGTTGTGGTTGTTATGGTTGTTATGGTTGTTATGGTTAAAATTACCGGGAATTTTGTTTCTTTTCAATTTTTTTTACCAGGTCATACAATTTATTTTTCAGCTCAATGGTTTTTAAAACCTCCACGCCATCAGCAACCATCAGAAGCCACCGTGCAAAATAATCAAGGTCACTGACCAGAAATACCATATCAGTCATTTCGTCTTTCTGTTCTTCCGTCACAAAACCATAATAAAACCTGATATTCTGCACAAAGACGGCAGCAGTCTTATCAAAGCGTAATACTATTTCTGTGAGTCCGGTTTCATTTGTCAGCCGGGAGAAATACTCCCGAAAAGTCATCGTTTGCCGGGGTACAAATACCTCATCATTCGTTTTCAGGGCACTGATCCTGTCTATCCTGAAATCGCGGTATTCTTTTCTCAAACGGCAATAGGCTATAAGATGCCAGTGCATACTGTAAAAACAGATACCCAGGGGTTCAATAATGCGGTTTTTTGTATGCTCTTCACTATATTGAGAATGGTAATCAATCGCTAAAGTATTTCGTTTTACAAGGGCAAGCTGAATATCAGACAGAAACCCCGGTGATGATCCCCGTTCAGAAGAGTGAAATACCTGTATATTGGAATGCAGGTCATTCAGGAATTCCTTCTCCTTTTCAGGCAATACCGATTTGATCTTGTATAATGCCGATTCAAACTGACGGCTGACAGACTGATCAGTGAACTTCTCTACCACCTTTCCCGCCATCAAAAGAGCATTGGCTTCATTTGATGTAAACATAACAGGAGGAAGATGAAAGCCATCCACAATGAAATACCCTTTACCTGATTCGGCACCCAAGGGAATACCGGCTTCCTCCAGGGCTTTCAAATCACGATATACAGTTCTTTTGCTGATGCAAAACCTTTCGGCAATTTCACCAGCGGTAACATATCTTTTCGTTTGCAGTTGAATAAGAATAGCTGATATCCGGTCGATACGGTTCATAACAAGTCCGATACCCTGGCAGGGTGTCTGTTTTCTACTCCATATTTTTGATAATCTCATCGGCAAATTCAGAGCATTTGAGTTTTGTTGCGCCTGTCATCTGCCTTTCAAAGTCATAAGTGACACGTTTGGCCTGAATGGAGTCTTCCAGACCTTTAATGATCCTTCCGGCTGCCTCATCGCAACCCATGTATTCCAACATCATAACCCCTGAAAGAATTAAGGATCCGGGATTCACCATATCTTTTCCCGCGTATTTGGGGGCAGTACCATGTGTGGCTTCAAAAACGGCATGCCCTGTTTCATAATTGATATTAGCACCGGGGGCAATGCCAATGCCGCCCACAATAGCCGCCAGGGCATCTGACATGTAATCCCCGTTCAGGTTAAGGGTGGCAATGACAGAATATTCAGCAGGCCGTGTAAGAATTTGCTGCAAAAAAGCATCGGCAATAACATCTTTAATGAGAATCTCCCGGCCAGATTCTGTGTCCTTAATAACGCACCAGGGACCTCCGTCAAGCTCAACAGCTCCGAATTCAGTCTTTGCAAGGTTATAACCCCAGTCACGGAAAGCACCCTCGGTGAATTTCATTATATTGCCTTTGTGAACAAGTGTTACTGAAGGCAGATGTTTTTCAATGGCATATTGGATGGCAGCCCTGACAAGCCTTTCAGTGCCCTGCTGCGAAACTGGTTTGACGCCTATTGAAGTTGTTTCAGGGAACCTGATTTTATTCACGCCCATCTCATTCTGAAGGAATGATAAAACCTTTGCTGCTTCGGGACTGCCGTTCATCCATTCAATACCGGCATAGATATCCTCGGTATTTTCACGGAAAATAACCATATTGGTTGTTGAAGGGTCCTTGACAGGAGAAGGAACACCGTTGAAATACCTTACAGGTCTGAGGCATACGTATAAGTCAAGCAACTGGCGTAATGCCACATTGATTGAACGTATACCACCGCCAACCGGCGTCGTAAGAGGACCTTTAATAGCCACCAGGTGATTTCCTATGATGGTAAGCGTCTCATCAGGAAGCCAGCTCCCCGTTTCTCTGAACGCTTTTTCACCGGCCAGGACTTCCTTCCAGTATATCCTTCTTTTGTTATTGTAAACCATTTTTACAGCCGCATCAAAAACCCTGACAGAAGCACGCCAAATATCAGGTCCTGTGCCATCGCCTTCAATAAAGGGGATAATTGGAATATCAGGCACTTTTAAAATGCCATTTTGGATAGTAATTGATTGTCCGTTCATTGTTTTTTTCTGTTCAAAAATAGTTCTTAAAAATTTATTCCAATTCAAGTCCCAGATCCTGTATAAACTTGTTAACCATGGGATTTTTTTCGCTCAGGTGGGTGAGTTTTTCATCCGCTGTATATAATTTCTTTTTTTGATCACCAACAGGCAGAATATCAGCCTCAATACGAATACCCGGCCTTTGCATTTCACGTTGTAAAAATTTTTCCAGGTCAGCCTTTATATTTTTCTGAAATGAATCGAGTTGTTCCTGATTGCTGAATGAGATCCCGAGAATATTATTTTCTTTAATTGTCGGTTCTGTATTTCTCAGGGCGGCAGAAAACCTCGGCTTTTCACTCTTAATTGAGTCAGCATAGGCATTCCAGCATTTCATCATAAACTCTCCAACAATAGGAATATCATTAATTGTTTCAGATACATGGAAATCCTCTTCATTTAAAGGTTCATCATCATCTGTGGCATCAATCTGATGTCCATTTTCAAAACCCAGAAGAGCATTCTTTATGGAAATGGTGTGTGTTTTTTTCGGATAGGTATTATTTTCCTCCTTCACTTCCTTTGACAGCCTTTCACTGCCCGGCACATAGAAAGAAGTCTCTTTAACTGCATCTTTGCTGATGTCATTATGCTTTTCACCAGATAAACTGGTTTTAAGGTTTTTATCCGCATCGGTGTCCGAATCAGACCTTATTGGTGTTTCTTCAGGTTTTCCGTTATATTTTTTTTTTTTCGTTGCAGATGTTACAAAGCCTGATCAATGCAATTTCAACATGCAAACGCTGATTACGGCTGGCTTTATAAGATATTTCACATTGATTGAGGATATCAAGGGCTTTATATAAAAACTCCGGTTCACATTCCTGCGCCTGTTCGATGTATTTTAAACGAACAGACTCACCTGTTTCCAGCAATATTGCGGTAACTTCATCACGTGACACCAAAATATCCCTGAGATGACCTGCAAGTCCGCTAATAAAATTCAAACCATCAAATCCTTTAAGCAGAATTTCGTTAAATAACAGCAATGCATTCGGCACATCACTTTTGATAAAACAATGGGTTATTTTAAAGTAGTATTCATAGTCAAGTACGTTCAGATTCTCAATAACACCGTTATAAGTAATGGTGTTTTGCGAAAAACTTACCAGCTGGTCAAAAATGGTCAGTGCATCACGCATGGCACCATCAGCCTTAAGAGCAATAATTTGCAGCGCCTCTTCCTCAGCTTCAATACCTTCTTTGACAGCAATTTTTTTCAGGTATTCTGCAATATCTTCCACCTTTATCCTGTTAAAATCATATATCTGGCAACGCGACAGGATTGTTGGGATAATCTTGTGTTTTTCAGTGGTCGCCAGTATGAAAATTGCATGAGGCGGAGGTTCTTCGAGGGTTTTAAGAAATGCATTAAAAGCTGATTGTGAAAGCATGTGTACTTCATCAATGATGTATACACTATACTTCCCTGTCTGAGGAATTATTCTGACACTTTCAATAAGGTTTCTGATATCGTCAACTGAATTATTTGAGGCAGCATCCAGTTCATGGATATTGAATGATTTAGAATTATTGAAGGACTGACATGACTCACACTGATTGCATGGTTCGGCATCAGCGCCCAGACTGGCACAGTTAATAGTCTTGGCAAAAATACGTGCACAGGTTGTTTTACCTACTCCCCTTGGACCGCAGAATAGATAGGCATGGGCAAGATGGCCTGAAAGTATGGCGCTCTTAAGTGTGGAAGTGATAACCGATTGACCAACCACAGCATCAAATGTGTCAGGCCTGTATTTTCTTGCTGAGACCAAATAATTTTCCATACGCTGAAATTTCCTTGGCAAATATATATAAAAGTGAATTGGATAACCACCACTCCGGGAGGTATAAATTCCGGTTCATGCTGAAAAGTGACTTCAATTCTGCCCGGAACGGATTAAAATACAAATTCCTAAAATTTATTTGATTAGATCAAAAAAGTTAATACTTTTGCGTGCCGAAAAAATAATGTTAATTAAAAAATCAAAGCATGTTGAATCATTACGAAACCGTTTTCATTGTAACTCCCGTTTTATCTGAGACTCAGATGAAGGAAGCGGTTGATAAATTCAGGAAGGTGATCGTTGACAAAGGCGGTGAAATTGTCCACGAAGAGAACTGGGGATTAAGGAAACTGGCTTATCCCATTCACAAAAAATCAACAGGATTCTTTTATCTAATTGATTTTAAAGCACCAGGCAACCTTATCCAGGTGCTGGAAACCGAATACAAACGAGATGAACGTATTATCAGGTTCCAAACCGTAAAAATGGATAAATATGCTGTTGAATTCAGTGAAAAGAGAAGAAACAAAAAAGAAAACGCCGAAAAAGTAAAGGAGGACTAAATCATGAATGCACAGGCATCCGCCAATCAAAGTGAAATACGATTTCTCACACCCCCTACAGTAGAAATCAAGAAAAAGAAATACTGCCGTTTCAAGAAGAACAAAATAAAATATCTTGATTACAAGGACCCTGAATTTCTTAAAAAATTCCTGAATGAACAAGGCAAGATTCTACCCCGAAGGGTTACAGGAACTTCGCTGAAATATCAGAAGAAAGTAGCCGTTGCTGTTAAAAGGGCAAGACACCTGGCTTTGCTGCCCTATGTTGCTGATTTGTTAAAATAATCAAAAGCAGAAGAATTATGGAAGTTATATTAAAGCAAGATATCCCTAACCTGGGCTATAAAGATGACATTATCAAAGTTAAAAACGGTTATGCCGTTAACTATCTGATACCAAAAGGTCTGGCTGTTAATGCCACTGTATCGGCAAAAAAGGCCCATGCTGAAATAATAAAACAACGGGCTCATAAAGAAGCCAAAGTGCGTGAAGAAGCTGAAGCAATTGCAGAAAAGCTGAAAACGATCGATCTGAGCATTGGTGCAAAAACCAGTTCAAAAGGTAAGATTTTCGGATCAGTAAATGCTATTCAGATTGCTGAAGCATTGCAGGAAAAGGGATTTGAAATCGACAGAAAAAACATCACTTTTAAGGAAGATCTGATAAAAGAAGTCGGAAAATACCATGCAAAAATCAAACTTCATAAAGAAGTACAGGTTGAAATACCGTTTGAGATTGTAGCGGAATAGAAGGAAGACGGAAGATTAAAGACAAAAGATAAAAAACTGAAAGACTATGCAGGGGCGATCAATATGGTCGCCTTTGTTTTTTGTGAAATATTGAGCTCACTGTTCACTGTTCGCTGTTTACTTTTCAAAGATTATTTCAAACCTTCAAACCTGCCTTACGGCAAACAGGTTCTCAAATTTTTAAACCTACCTGGCAGGCAGGCTCTCAAATCTTCAAATCTGTAAATATATTATTGGCATTGTTCCCGAATTTGTAATAATTTTCAGGCAAGAATTTCATCCATTGGCAAAATTAAAAGTCATACGTGCTTCAGCCGGTTCAGGTAAAACATATACCTTAACAGAAGAATACCTGAAACTGGCTTTTCTTAACACAGATTCTTTCAGGCATATACTGGCGGTTACCTTTACCAATAAGGCCACAGCTGAGATGAAAAGCCGCCTGATCAGAGAGCTCTTCCTTCTGTCAACGGGGCAGGATTCAAAACACATGCAAAAACTCAATGAAGCTCTGGGCATCTCTGAAACTGTTGCGAGGACCAGAGCATCCACCCTGCTTCAGAAGATTCTCCACGATTACTCACGGTTTTTCGTCGGGACCATCGATAGTTTTTTTCAGCGCATTATCCGTTCGTTTACGCGTGAGATGGGAATCCAGAGCGGATATACAATTGAACTCGATACAGATCCGATACTCGAAGAGGCCATTAACAGACTTCAGACCGAAACAACAACCAATAATGTATTACTGCATTGGTTAACAGATTATGCTCTGGATAATATTGAAAAAGGGAATACCTGGAATTTCAGAAAAGATATTACAAGACTTGGACAACAACTCTTTAACGAACAATATAAAACATTCAGTCATACCTTGTCTGGCAAGCTGGCAGATAAGGAATTCATGGGCCAGTATCAACAAGACCTGTATGGCATCAGAAAAAGATTTGAAACATCCATGCGCCGGATGGCGACACAGGGTGTTAATCTATTCCGTTCAGCCGGTCTTGATACCGGAGATTTTTTCCAGACGAAGAGCGGTCCGGCAGCATTCCTGTTAAAACTCTCCAACGGCATCATTACCGAGCCCAATTCCTATGTCAGAAAGGCAGCAATCTCACCTGATGGCTGGTTTTCCAAAACATCTCCGAAGAAGAAGGAAATCGAAAACCTATGCCATAACGGTCTGTTAAGGCTGTTACAGGAAATACTTTCCTTTTACGAACATGAAAGCCGCAACTATTTCACGGCAGGGCATATCCTTAAAAATCTGTATGCCCTGGGTATCCTTACCGATCTTTCCAAACATCTTCAGGATTATTGTCGTGAGAATAATATTTTTTTGCTATCAGAAGCGGCTTCCTTTATTAATGAAGTTATCGATAATAACGATACACCGTTTGTTTATGAAAAAACCGGGAATCATTTTCATCATTTTATGATTGATGAGTTCCAGGACACTTCACTTTTACAATGGCATAATTTCAGGCCTTTGATCAGCAACAGCCTGTCACAGCACTATGATAATCTGATCGTCGGAGATGTAAAGCAATCCATATACCGCTGGCGAAACAGCAACTGGGAAATTCTGGCCAATGCTGTTGGTTCTGAATTTTACGAACAAAGTCTTTCGTTTAACACCCTTGATCATAATCACAGAAGCTTCGAAAACATTATACGCTTTAACAATACCTTTTTTAATGAAGCTTCTCACTATATACAAACCTGTTTTGACGAGCAAGCCGTCGAAGCCGGCACCACAATAACAGCAGATTTACACCAGGCCGTCATCCGTAATTTTGAAGATGCCGTTCAGATACCGGGGCAGCCTGAAAAACCAGGTGGATTGGTGCGAATGACCCTTCTTGAGAATGATTCTTACAAAACGGTTATTGAGGAACAATTGATATCCCTGATAAACAACCTGCTGAAAAAAGGCTATGCTGCCAATGACATTGCAGTTCTTACCCGAAAAAACGATGAAGCAAAAGAGATAACAAATTACCTTCTGAACAGAGACAACACCTCTGAAAAAAACAAGATTACATTTGGGGTAATTTCAGATGAATCATTATATCTGTCGAATTCAACGGCCGTCCGCTTTCTTACGGGTCTCCTCAGGTATTATATTGCCCCTGAAGACATCATAAACAAATATCTTATTGTCAGTGAATATATTAATTATTTTATTTCTGATGAGGAAAGACGTAAGTTTCATTGGTTTCCTGACAATATTGGAATGCAAGATCATAATCTTTTAACAGTTTTTCCTGAAGGCTTCAAAAGAATAACCGAGAAAGTGGTTGATCTCTCACTTTTTGAACTGGTTGAAAATCTGATCTTTCTTTTTAACCTGAATAATATTAAAGGTGAATCAGTTTATCTTCAAGGCTTTCAGGATATGATACTTGATTTCACTCAACGAAAATCTTCTTCTGTTGTTGATTTTATTGAATTCTGGGACGAAAGAGGGTGTAAAAAACCTGTTTCCCTGCCCGATAATCAAAATGCCATACGGGTTTTGACCATTCATAAGGCAAAAGGCCTTGAGTTTCCGGTTGTTATTATGCCTTATTGTAACTGGAATATGGCTGATCAGGCAAACAGATCAGTCCTATGGTGCAAACCCGATCAGCCTCCTTTTAACAAGCTCAGCATTGTGCCGGTAGAATTCACTTCAAAATTGGGGAAAACGCAATTTGCGTCTGCTTATTTCGAAGAATTACTGAAACAATATATTGATACTATTAATCTTTTATATGTTGCCTTTACCAGGGCATCAAAAGCATTATTCATTTTCTCTCCAAAATCTGAAAAAGGCCAGATAACAAATGTTTCTGATCTTTTGTTAAGACTTGTAACAAAAGAGATCGTCCCGTCAAATGATCAGAATGTAATATCCCTGAAAAAATACTATAATTCAACAAATCAGGTATTTGAATATGGTTCTTTGCCCTACCAACGTCATGACATGCATTCAAATGATACATTGCCGGCTATTGACAATCATTATCCTGTCTTTTACACCAACAATCGCCTGAGAATAGCTTATCAGGGTAAAATACTCATAGAGCCGGAGACCAATAAAATTACACGGTCAGTTTCAACAGGAAGCCAGATGCATGAAATTTTTTCACATATCATCAATGTGAATGATATACCGGTTGTTATTAACAGATGGAGGCTTGAAGGAAAAATTACAGCTTCCGAAGCAAAGAACATAACATCTGCTCTTAAAGACTGTTTTAAGGACCCCCAGGTATTAAGTTGGTTCTCAGGCAGCTGGAAGATCATGACAGAAACTGAATTTATCCTCCCTGATGGCACAGTGAAACGTCCTGACAGAGTGCTGACAAAAAATGACAAAGCCATTGTCATTGATTATAAATTCGGTAAAATAATGGACAATGAGCATCAAAAACAGGTTAGGGTTTACCATAAACTTTTGCTTGACATGGGATATAAAAATGTGAAAGCATGGCTCTGGTATGTGACAATGCATAAAGTGATTCAGGTTGAAATGGGGTAGACATTATTGTCGGACAACCTGCCTGACGGCAGGTTGTCGGTTGAGGGTTGTGACTGTTATGGTTGTTATGGTTGTTATGGTTGTTATGGTTGTTATGGTTGTTATAATGGTTATGTTGTGCCTGTTATAACTTCAGCGAATGGGCAGGGTCTGGAGTAAAGAATCAAGACAAAAGATAAAAGATTTAAGAATAATGAGTAAAACAAATTTTCCGCGAAATAACAACATGCAAATCACCAAACCTGCCTGCGCTGCCGCTACGGCAGGCAGGTCACCAAATCACCAAATAAACAAATGACATACCCCTGGGGAAATAAACGCAGATTCAATTCGTATCCTGAATATTTAAAGAAAATATTTGGTAACCGGGTACAAAAGGTAAGCATTGATGCCGGATTTACATGTCCGAACCGTGACGGGACCAAAGGCTATGGCGGTTGTACGTTTTGCCTGAATGAAGCTTTTAATCCATCATATTGCAGTCCGGACAAACCAATACGGCAACAAATACTTGAAGGCATTGAATTTCATAGTAAACGTTACAAAAGGGCAACGCAATACATGGCTTATTTCCAGGCATATTCAAACACATATGGGTCGCTTGACACTCTGAAATCGTTATACGAAGAAGCCCTGTCTGTTAATTCTGTCAAGGGACTGGTAATAGGTACAAGGCCTGATTGCATAGATGATGAAAAACTGGAATACCTTCAGGCTCTTTCACAAAAAACTTACCTGATCATAGAGTATGGTGTTGAGTCGGTTTATGACAAAACGCTGGAGCGTATAAACAGAGGACATACCTTTGCCGATTCTGTGAGTGCTATAAAAAAAACTTACATGCGGGGAATAAAGACCGGATGTCATATGATTATGGGCCTGCCAGGTGAATCTCCCCAGGACATCCTTGACAGTGCATCGGTTTTGTCATCATTACCGCTTACAACGGTTAAATTCCATCAGTTACAGATTTTCAGGGGGACACAGATGGAGAAAGAATTTTATAGAAATCCAAAAGCATTCTCCCTGTTTTCTATCAATGACTACCTCCAATTCATGGCCGAATATATTGCCAGGTTAAATCTCGGCTTCGTAATTGAGCGAATAGCAGGTGAAACACCGCCCCGTTATGCAGCCGTTAACCGCTGGGGTCCGAGATATGATGAGATCCTGGTTATGTTTGAAAAAATACTGGCTGAGAGAGATATGTGGCAGGGGAAGCTGTGGGAGGAACAGGAGGTAGTGGCAGGAGGCAGTGGCAGGAGGGAGAGTTGGTGATAATATTCGATATTCGATATTCGATATCTGGTATCCGGTATTCAGCTATGCAAAGCCATTAAAAGCACCGGCATTTTTCAAATTCAATGACAAAGGGCCTGGTTTTGTTGATGGTAAAATATTACTTTTGATTCAAAATAAACACTACTACTATGAACCGAATAACTTTAATAGTTGCTTTTGCAGGGATGATTATGCTGTTTGGTGCATGTAAAAATCAACCGACGCAAAGCAGTAACGAAACAACCGATTCACTTATGACAAAATTGAATGACTTTAGTGTATTCCGTCTGACAACCAATCTCGATGTGCTAACGGAAAAGGAAAAGCAAATGATTCCGATACTTATTGAAGCTGCGAAGAATATGGATGATATTTTCTGGATGGAATCATGGGGTGATCAGAATGCCCTGCTTGACAGCTTAACAACTGATTCTGAGAAGAAACTTGCCATGATCAACTATGGTCCATGGGAAAGACTCAACAACAACCAGCCATTCCTTCCCGGATATGGTCCAAAGCCTAAAGGAGCTTGTTTTTATCCGGCCGACATGACTAAAGAGGAATTTGAAAATATTGCCGATCCTGATAAGACAAGCTTATATACACTTATAAAAAAGGATCATGAAGGTAAGCTTATGGTCATTCCTTATCGTAAAGCATTTAAAGAACATGTTTCAAAAGCCAGTGATCTTATAATGCAGGCTTCTTTGCTGGCTGAAGATGCTGGATTAAAAAAATATCTTGAATTACGTGCAGAAGCCTTACTGTCTGATGATTATTATCCCAGTGATATTGCATGGATGGAAATGAAGACAAACACTATCGATTTTATTGTCGGACCTATTGAAACATATGAAGATCAGCTTTTTGGATACAAAGCTGCTCACGAGGCTTTTGTGCTGGTTAAAGACAAAGAATGGACAAGCCGTCTTGAACGTTACGCCAAACTTTTGCCAAAGCTTCAGCAAAGTCTGCCAGCGGATGCAAAGTATAAAAAAGAAATGCCAGGAAGCGAATCTGATCTGGGGGTTTATGATGCAGTCTATTACGCCGGCGACTGCAATGCTGGCAGTAAAACCATAGCTATAAACCTCCCCAATGATGAACGTGTTCATATTGCCAAAGGCAGTCGAAGGCTGCAATTAAAGAATGCCATGCAGGCCAAATTTGATAAAATATTAACACCTATTGCACAACAACTTATTGAGGAAGATCAGCTCCGGCATGTCACCTTTGAGGCCTTCTTTTCCCATACCATGTTCCATGAGGTCGGACACGGACTGGGAACAATCAAAAATACCATTAATGGGAAGGGCACGGTGCGTGAGTCTTTGAAAGACAGATATACAACGATTGAGGAATGCAAAGCCGATATTCTTGGATTATTTTTAGTGGGTCAGTTAAACGATATGGGTGAACTTAACGCTGATCTGGCACATGAATATACCACATTTCTGGCCAGCATTTTTCGTTCCATACGTTTTGGGGCTTCCAGTGCCCATGGTAAGGCAAACCTGATATTCTTCAACTATTTCAGGGAGAAAGAAGCATTTTCCGTCTCCGACAGCGGAAAATTTACCGTTGACATTAATGCGATGAGGGATGCCATAACATCATTATCAAATCTTATCATCACCATTCAGGGAGACGGTGATTATGAAAAGGCAGGTGAACTTATCAGTACTTATGCGGTTACAGATAAAACTTTGCAAGCTGCTTTGGTTAAGGTGGAAGAAAAAGATATACCGGTGGATATCGTATTCGAACAGGGAACGGCGGTATTGGGAATATAAGGTATTCGGTATTCGGTATGTTAATTGTTAATGCCATAGAGATTGACTGTCATTTTTTTCTTAATTCCTGACTCTATATTATTTTGCGATTTGCGATTTCAGATTTTGGATTTTCGAAGTTATTGCCAATCACACAGTTGTTCTTTTATGAAAGAATGGCATAGTTAAATCATAACTATCAAAACCAACATAACAATCACAACATTCACAATCCTCAAACCTCAACCGACAACAAACAACTGATAACTGACATCACCTATTTCCTTCATAAAACCCATAAAAAACTTTGACTATTAGTCATTAATATATATTTTCGTAGTTCAAAAAAAAACAGTGTTTATGACTGTTTGTATTGATATGTAATTATTTACATTGAACTGTTCATTTTGAACACCCCTGATGCATTTTGGGGAATACTTTGATCACTAAATAAACTTCTGCATTTAAGATAATACATAATCGAAAAGAAATGCAGAGTATATGAGAGACTAAAAAGCATGAAAAGCACCAACAAGAAGGCAACAACGGAGCAAAATAAGGAAGCATTACCGTCCATTGATGCCTCTGAAGACTTACAGACATCTGCAGAGGAGTCTGCTACAGAAAAAAAACCTGAGGAAGAAGATAAAACAACATCTCCTGACGATAAGGCGGAAATTCTCCACGGGGAATCTGATGCTGACACAAAGATAACCCAATCTGACGGCGTTCCTGATGAAGGATATGTTAACGGAAGAGAACCATCACCGGGTATTCAGGAAAGCCTGTCTTCTTCTGAAGAAAACAGGGAGGAAGATGATAAAGCGGCAGAAAAAAAGGATGAACAGATTGAGGATGGTCCCGAAAAAATACAATTTGCTGCTTTATCCATGGAGGATTTGGTAGCCCTTCTCAAAGATTTTATTCACAAAAAAGCCATAAATGAAATAATCAATGATGTTGAAAACATCAAAATTAATTTTTATAAAAAGCACAAAGCCAATATTGAAAAAAAACGGAAGAATTTCATTGAAGCCGGAGGCGAATTAGAAGACTTCCTGCCAGAGGAAGACCCGCTTGAAAAAGAGCTTAAGGAACTTCTGAAAATATTTAAGGACCAAAAAGCTGAGTATACCAAGGTATTGGAAGAACAAAAGCAGAAGAACCTGGAAGAAAAATACAGAATTATTGAAGGCATTAAAGAACTGTCAAACAAACAGGAATCGATCAACAAGACTTTTCAGGAATTCAGGGAGCTGCAAAGGCAATGGCGGTCAATTGGTCCTGTTCCACAGGGAAAAGTAAAGAACCTGTGGGACAATTACCATCATCATGTTGAAGCTTTTTATGATTATATAAAGATTAACCAGGAGCTTCGTGATCTCGATCTCAAGAAAAATCTTGAGGCCAAATTGGTATTATGTGAAAAAGCAGAAGGGCTGTTGCTTGAAACAAATATTATGAGTGCCTTTAAAACACTTCAGGAATATCATGAGCAATGGCGTGAAATCGGACCGGTACCACCTGATATGCGTACGGAGATCTGGGACAGGTTTAAAGAGGCTACTGCCAAAATTAACAAGAAACACCAGGATTACTTTGTTAACCTGAAAACCGAACAAAGAAAGAATCTTGAGGCTAAAGTTATGTTATGTGAAAAAGCAGAAGAAATCAACGATCAGGAAATTTCGACCAATAAAGACTGGAACCGGTTATCGAATGAAATGATTGGACTGCAAAAAATATGGAAAACAATTGGTTTTGCGCCCAAGAAAGATAACAATAAGATATATCTGAGGTTCAGGACAGCTTGTGATACATTTTTTAACAGGAAACGTGAATTCTATTCGACCATCAAAGAAGAACAGAATAATAACCTGCAACTGAAAACCGATCTCTGCGTTCAGGCTGAGTCTTTACAGGATAGTGAAGAATGGAAAAAAACCACTGAGGAATTGATTGCCTTACAGCAGAGATGGAAAGAAATCGGTCCTGTCCCCTTTAAAGTATCCGACAAAATATGGAAAAGATTCCGCTCGGCCTGTGATAGCTTTTTTGAACGCAAATCGAAACATTACGCTGATGTTGATGATTCCTTTGAGAGTAACCTGCAAAAGAAAGCTGACCTTTTACATGAGATAGAGGAGTATCAGGTTACAGATAATGCTGAGGAATCATTAAAGAAGCTGAAGGAATTTCAACGGAAATGGGCAGAAATAGGATTTGTACCCATTAAGATGAAGGAAGAGATACTGGAAAAATACAGGGCCGCCATTAACATGAAATTTGATGAACTGAAAATTGACGACAGGCGAAAAAACCTGCTTAAGTTCAAAACAAAACTTGAGAATATAATGGACAGGCCGAACAGTGGCCAGAGAATCCGCCAGGAACGGGAAAAATATATCAGCAGGCTTAAGCAACTGGAAAACGATATTGTACTTTGGGAAAACAATATTGGTTTTTTCACAAAAAGCAAAAATGCCGAATCGATGATAAAAGAAGTCGAAACAAGAATCGAAGAAGCCAAAAAAACGATTGAGCTCCTCAGCAAGAAAATTGGGATGATTGATGATATTGAAGATTAGAACAGATTCGTGTAAAATCTCATAATTTTGTTTTACAATAATTCATTACCAGATTTAACATATATGATCATTCTCTGATGCGGCAAAAGATGGCAAAACCAACAAAATATATATTTGTTACCGGAGGTGTGACATCTTCCCTGGGGAAAGGAATCATATCAGCATCCCTGGCCAAACTGTTACAAGCGAGAGGTTATCATGTAACAATCCAAAAACTGGATCCATATATTAATGTTGATCCGGGCACTCTGAATCCCTATGAGCATGGAGAGTGTTACGTAACCGAAGACGGCGCTGAAACTGATCTCGATCTGGGTCATTATGAAAGGTTCCTTGGCGTACCTACATCGCAAGCCAACAATATTACGACTGGCAGAATATACCAGACAGTAATTGATAAAGAACGGCGGGGTGATTATCTGGGCAAAACTGTTCAGGTTATTCCCCACATCACAGACGAGATCAAACGCAGAATCAAATTGCTCGGTTCACGTTACAAATACGACTTCGTCATTACAGAGATCGGAGGAACGGTGGGTGATATCGAATCACTGCCTTACATTGAGTCGGTTCGACAATTGAAATGGGAGATGGGAGACACCAATTCCCTTGTAATCCACCTTACACTTGTACCTTTTCTGGCCGCATCAGGTGAACTAAAGACCAAACACACCCAGCATTCGGTGAAGGTCCTGCTCGAAAACGGAATTCAACCTAACATACTGGTATTACGCACTGAACATGAGTTGGGTGATGAATTGAGAAAAAAGGTAGCCCTTTTCTGCAATGTTGATTACAGCGCTGTCATACAATCAATTGATGTCTCCACTATTTATGAAGTGCCCATCCTTATGCAGAAAGAAAAACTTGATGTTACCGTTTTAAAAAAACTCGGCATGAGTTACGAGGTGCAACCCGACCTGTCGCCATGGAAGAAGTTTCTGAAAAGACTTCAGCATCCCAAATGCGAAGTTAAAATTGGTCTTATCGGAAAATATGTTGAATTACCTGATGCTTATATTTCCATCACAGAATCATTCAAACACGCAGGAGCCGTAAACAATTGTCATGTAAACCTCATTCTCATTCATTCAGAAGACATTGATGAATCAAACTACCAGAATATACTCAGGGATCTGAATGGCATACTCGTGGCACCCGGCTTCGGTGATCGTGGTATTGAAGGCAAAATTCTTGCCGCAAAATATGCCCGTGAGAACAATACGCCATTTCTTGGAATTTGTCTTGGTCTGCAATGTGCTGTCATAGAATTTGCCAGGCATAAACTGGGGCTTAAAAAAGCACACTCAACTGAAATGGAGATGAAAACGCCCCATCCGGTGATTGACCTCATGGAAGATCAGAAAGCCGTAACAGAAAAAGGTGGAACAATGAGACTGGGTTCTTATTCCTGTTTGCTGAAAGAATCCACAAAAGCCTACAAAGCATATGGTGTAAAGGAAATCACAGAAAGACACCGACACCGTTACGAATTTAATGACCGGTATCAGAAAAGCTTTGAAAAAGCCGGTATGATAGCTTCGGGGATAAATCCGGATAACGGCCTTGTAGAAATCATGGAAATTTCATCACACAAGTGGTACGTTGGTGTGCAGTTCCATCCTGAATACCGCAGCAATGTACTAAATCCTCATCCCCTTTTTATTGATTTTATTAAAGCTTCAATATCCTGAATCATAAGCAGAATTATTATTAACAGAATGATTTAATGCACAGAAAAGAATGGACAAGAATTCAATCATTGGTATATTGCTGATAGCAGCTATCTTAATTGTATGGAGCGTTGTTTTTGGCCCGGATAAGAAAGAAATGGCTGAACGTAAAAGGGTGCAGGATTCACTTGCACTGGTATTACAGCAGGAAAAGGAACAACAACTCAAACAACAGCAACAGCCGATTACTGACTCATCAGTTGCAGAGACGACAGATACCACAAAGAAAGTAATAACTGAACAGCTGGGCGAATTTGCCTTTGCTGCCGCCGGAGAAAAAAAACTCATCACCCTTGAAAATGATCTTATCAGGTTAAGTATTTCCACTTTAGGCGGGAGACCTTATTCGGTTGAACTAAAAAACTACAAAACGCATAAACGCACACCGGTCATATTGTTCTCAGGCGACTCAACTGAATTTGGCCTGCATTTCTATCATCAGCACAACCCCATATCAACAAATAATCTTTTCTTTACTCCGGGAGACAGCCTCATATCAAAAAATGCCGTAAGTTATAAGAACACGGTTTCCATGAAGCTTGCCATCAGTGAAAACAGGTCTATTGAATACATCTATTCCCTGGAACCGGGCAGCTATATGGTAGATTTCAGCATCAGACTGACAGGCATGAAAGATATAGGCACCCGTTCGCCTGACATACTTGATATGACCTGGGCTATCTACTCCCCGCAACAGGAACAGGTAAAGAAAAATGAGAATCAATACAGTTCTTTATATTACAAGCCATTACAGGAAAAAGTTGAATACTTCAGAATGCGCAGCAAAAAAGACTTGCAGGAAGTTGATTTTCCCACAAAGCTTGAATGGATTGCTTTTAAAGACCAGTTTTTTTCTTCAGTCCTCATACCTGATGAAAGTTTTGACAATGCGCTTTTAAAAATGGTTAACCTTCCGGAAGAGAATAAGTTTTTAAAGCATTACAGCGCCGAAATAGGGCTCCCCTTTGAAAGAAAAGAAAATGAATCCATTGACATGAGGATTTATTACGGGCCAAACAAATTCAAGTTGCTGAAAAAATATAAAGAACTTGAACTTCAAAACCTGGTAACACTGGGAAATAATGTAATCCGGTGGATCAACCAGTTTGTCATTATACCCATATTCGACTGGCTAAGTAAATTTATCGGCAATTACGGACTGATTATTTTATTGCTGACCATCATTATAAAAATCGGGTTACTTCCTTTGACTTACCGATCATATTTATCCCAGGCAAAAATGAGGGTACTGAAACCACAGATGGATGAATTGAATAAGAAATATCCCAAAGGCAAAGAGATGGAAAAACAGCAAGCCGTTATGGCCCTGTATAAGAAAGCCGGCGTAAGTCCGATGGGCGGATGCCTGCCCATGGTGCTGCAATTTCCGATATTGTTTGCCATGTTCAGGTTTTTCCCAACCTCTATTGAATTAAGGCAGGAAAGCTTTCTCTGGGCTACAGACCTGTCAACCTATGATGCTATTGTTTCCTGGAGTGCCCAAATACCCATCCTGAGTAATATTTATGGCAATCATATAAGCCTTTTCACGCTTCTGATGACTATTTCCACCATCATCAGCATGAAAATGGGAGAAGGCGCCACCGCTACCAATCAACAGATGCCAGGCATGAAAACCATGATGTATATTATGCCTGTTATGTTCATGTTTGTTTTAAACAATTGGTCATCAGGTCTTACCTATTATTATTTTCTGGCTAACCTGATAACGATAGGACAGAATTTCCTGTTCAAACAATTTATTGATGAAAAGGAAATACTAAAAAAGATAGAGGCCCGAAAAGTGAAACCAGCAAAAAAATCAAATTTCCAGAAACGACTGGAAGAGATGGCCAAACAAAAAGGATACAAACCTCCAAAAAAGAAGTAGTGCAATATAATCTGTTTGTTTTATTTTCTTAATTATAATGAGCTAAACATACGATATTCAAAACCATGAAACTCGTTCAAAACCGATACCAGATCGATGGTCTCGATGTTATCGACATATGTGAAAAATACGGTTCCCCTGTCTATGTATATGATACTTCAAAGATGAGGTATCAGTTTGAAAAAATGCGAAATGCCTTCAGTGATGTTAAAATGAATATTTGTTTTGCCTGCAAAGCATTGGGGAACATAAACATATTAAAGTTTTTCCAAAAAATGGGATCAGGGCTCGATGCTGTTTCTATTCAGGAGGTACAGCTTGGCCTGAAAGCCGGGTTTAAGCCAAAAAATATCATTTTTACGCCCAACTGTGTTTCTATTGAGGAAATCCAGGAAGGTGTCAGGCATGGTGTACGGATCAATATTGATAATATCTCCATTCTTGAGCAGTTTGGTCACTTATACGGCAACACCGTCCCGGTAGGAATCCGTATTAATCCACATATCATGGCCGGAGGAAACAGTAAAATATCAACCGGGCATATTGATTCCAAATTTGGAATCTCTATCTATCAACTGCCTCATGTATTGCGTGTTATAGAAACCAATCGGATGAAAGTGGAAGGCCTTCATATGCATACCGGTTCTGATATTCTTGATGTTGAGGTTTTTCTGAGGGGAACCGAGATCATGCTTGAAACAGCCAAGAGCTTTCACGAACTTGAATATATTGATTTCGGCAGTGGATTTAAAGTGCCCTATAAATCTGATGATTATTATACTGATATTGATTTACTTGGTAAAGATCTCACAAAGCTTTTCAAGAAATTCTGTAAATCATATGGCAGAGATCTAACCCTGATCTTCGAGCCGGGAAAATTTCTTGTAAGCGAAGCAGGATTTTTCTTCGCCAGGGTAAACGTGATCAAACAAACCCTGGCCACTGTTTTCGCAGGTATGGACACTGGGCTCAATCACCTTATAAGGCCCATGTTTTACGATGCATATCATCAGATAATCAATGTTTCCAACCCAAAAGGAAAACAACGGATATATACAGTGGTCGGGTATATTTGTGAAACAGATACCTTCGGATGGAACCGAAAAATAAATGAGATTCGTGAAGGTGATTATCTTGTATTTCTGAATGCAGGAGCTTATTGTTTTACTATGGCATCGAACTACAATGGCAGACTCAGACCACCTGAAGTAATGATTCACGAAGGAAAAGACTATCTGATACGACAACGTGAAACCCTTGACGATCTGTTACGAAACCAGGTCGAGGTTGAGCTTTAGTTGACTGTTCACTGTTCACTCTTATGTTACTACTTTATATGATATTGAAAATCTGTATTTTATTGGTTTTTGTATTTTCCAGCTCCACAGGAGCGAACTTTTTGTAGCAAAGCAATGGTAATACATCAACCCAGCTCCATAGGAGCGATCTGTTTATAGCAATACCATTGCAATTCAACATAAATCCTTACGTCCCGCCATTCGGCGGGTTGCGGGGAAGAGTAATCCAATGTACTTCTTTTGTTACAAACAGTTGACCCCTCCGGGGCCATAAAAATGCATCCATAATTCCAAATGTTTAATAAAACCTGTTATTCTTTCTGGGGCAATATTGCCAAATACTGAGGGACTTTTCACTGTTCACCGGTTCTTGTTCCCTGATTCTCCCCCACCCTGATTTCCGTCATCATTTGTCCGGCATATTTTGAGTAATTTACTCTCAAATAATTTCCACATATGATTTATACAGCAGGCAACAGGGGAGACAGAGTCAGATCGGATTGTTTCATGAGTCTTGAAACAGGTTCAGGAAAAGGCATACATATTGATCTCAAAAGCAAGGTAAAGGCTCTCTACGGGGAATCAATCACTGATCTGTGCCGTAAAATGCTTGCATTCTTTGGTATTGAACAAGCCAGTCTGGAAGTAGAAGATTACGGAGCATTGCCTTTCACACTGGCAGCAAGGTTAGAAGCTGTCATCAAAAAACATGTTCAAACCGAAAAAGAATATCTTCTTCCCATATTACCGCAGAATGAATACCAAACAGCAAAAGATGCTGATCGCGTTTCGCGGTTATACCTACCGGGTGATAACCCGAAACTCATGATCAATGCCGGTATTTATGGGTGTCATGGTATTATTCTTGACCTTGAAGATTCCGTTGCCCCTGATAAAAAATACGAAGCCCGCTTTCTTGTTCGGAATGCCCTGCGATCTGTCGATTTTTATGGTGCTGAGCGTATGGTAAGGATAAACCAGTTGCCTTCCGGACTTGAAGATCTCAACTATATCATACCCCATCCAATTAACCTGATTCTCATACCAAAATGTGAAACCGAAGCCCAGGTGGTGCAGGCAGATGCCAGAATTTCTGAAATACTCGGTCATAAGAATGAGACAGTACATCTTATGCCCATTATTGAAAACGCAGCCGGTGTTATGAACGCCCATAATATTGCCCGTGCTTCGGATAATGACGTTGCCATGGCCATTGGTTTGGAAGACTACACAGCTGATATTGGTGTACAGCGGACGCCGGAAGGAAAAGAAACATTTTTTGCCAGGTGCATAGTGGTTAATGCTGCAAGGGCTGCCGGTATTCAGCCTATAGATTCAGTGTTTTCTGACATAGAAGACATGGAAGCGCTGGCTGGTTATGTCAGAGAATCAAAATCACTTGGATTTACAGGAATGGGTTGTATCCACCCTCGTCAGGTAGCCTTAGTCAATGAATATTTCCTGCCTGACAAGGAAGAAATCAGCAAAGCAAAAAAAATAGTTTTCGCCTTTGAAAAGGCAGAGAAAGAAGGTAAGGGAGTGGTTGCCCTTGGCTCAAAAATGATTGACCCGCCAATCGTCAGAAGAGCTCTCAGAACAATAGAAAAGGCTGTCAATGCCGGCAAATTACCGACAAACTGGAGGGATAACGATGAGCGCTAACATGTTAAAGAATGCTGCAGGCAGATCAGTGCCTGACACTGTTAACGGGAAACCGGTGGTTCCGTATATGGGCCTTGATAAATACAGACCACAGGGTATACATCAGAGTCCCCGGATTACCACAAATATTGACTATCCGGCCGATGGCAATAAACGAGTAGCCTCGTTGAAGGAAGCTCTGAAATGTGCAGGGCTGAGAGATGGCATGACCATTTCCACACATCATCACTTCAGGGAAGGTGATCTGGTTGCCAATATGGTATTTGATTGTGCCAGTGAGCTTGGCGTAAAAGATCTGTGTTGGTTTCCCTCTGCATCCTTTCCATGTCATGCTTACCTGCTTAAGTATCTTGATGACGGCACGATCAGTCATATAGAGGGCAGTATGAATGGTCCCCTGGGGCGGTATTGCTCTGAGGGCAAGATGCGAAAAACAGCTGTACTTCGTTCACATGGAGGTCGTTACCAGGCCATTCAGGATGGAGAGGTAAAAATTGACATTGCTGTTATCGGAGCCGGTTGTGCCGATCCATTCGGTAACGCCAACGGAGTCTATGGACCATCAGCCAGTGGTTTACTTGGATTTGCACTGGCTGATTCCCGTTACGCTGACAAAGTGATTGTAGTAACCGACAATTTAATTCCATTTCCCTGCATTCCATGGCAGATACAGGGAAATTATGTCGATTTTACCGTGCAGGTCGACAGGGTTGGCATTCCTGAAAAAATTGTTTCCGGAACAACAGAGATAACACGTAGCCCCGATCGGTTAATGATTGCCGAAATGACAGCGCGTTTTTGTGATGTGGCTGGTATCATCAGCGATGGCTTTTCATTCCAGGCAGGAGCAGGCGGCACCTCTTTATCAGTGGGAAATTGCTTTGCCGAAATAATGCGGAAAAAAGGCATTAAAGCCAGGTTTGCCCGCGGAGGAAGCAATAAATATCTGGTAAATATGCTTGAAGAAGGGCTGGTGGAATATATTCTTGATGGACAAACCTTTGATCTTGATGGTGTACGCTCTATCCGGGATAATCCAAGGCATGTAATGACAAGTCCGTTTACAAGTTATAACTTTCACAGCAAGGGCAATTTCGCCAGCATGGTTGACGTGGTCATTCTTGGTGCTACAGAGGTAGATCTCAATTTCAATGCAAATGTGGTGACCCATTCAGACGGTTATCTTCTGCACGGGCTCGGAGGATGGCAAAACTGCCTCTTCGGTAAAACGGTAATACTTCCACTGCCGTTGTTTCGTGACAGGATCCCTGTGATCAAAGATGAAGTAACAACATTGTGCGGACCAGGACAGCTTATCGATGTCATCATCACCGAAAGGGGTATAGCCATAAATCCGTTGCGCACTGATCTTATAAAAAAAGTAAAGGGATCGGGTTTGCCTGTAAAAAGCCTGTCACAATTAAAGAAAGAAGCCGAATCAATTTGCGGTCTACCTGAGAAGCCTGTATTCACTGACAAAATTGTTGCAGCAATTAAATGGGTTGATGGGACAGTGATTGATGTGGTAAGACAGGTGGTGAGAGAAGGAAAGGAGTAAGTGTTGTAGTTGTAGTTATAGTTGTAGTTGTAGTTGTAGTTGTAGTTGTGGATTGTCAGTTGTGGGTTGTTTGTTTGGGAAGGTAAAAAATTGTTTATGTGGTCTATTAAAGTCTTATTATTATTAAAGTATAACAATGTAAAACAATCATAACAACCATAACGATCATAACCAGTTCTACTAAGAAAAAATTGTGAAAACAAAAAATATACGCAATGTCAAAACACACTATTGTCATTATGCCAGGAGACGGTATCGGTCGTTTGGTCATGCAGGAAGCTCTGAGAGTGCTTGATGCAGCCGGATTTGATGCTCAATATATCGAAGCGGATATCGGATGGGACTTTTGGTGTAAAGAGGGAAACGCCTTACCTCAAAGAACTATTGAACTACTGGAGCAATATAAGGTAGGGCTTTTCGGAGCCATCACTTCCAAACCAAAGGAGGAAGCTGCGGCAGAGCTCTCTCCCGGGCTCAGAGACAAAGGGTATGTTTATTCAAGTCCGATTGTTAGCATGCGCCAGCATTTTAACCTTGATATCTGTATACGGCCATGTCATACTTATAAGGGAAATCCTTTGAATTTCATCCGATGCAGCGCTCAGGATCAAATTGAAGAGCCTTTTGTTGATGTGGTGATATTCAGACAAAACACTGAAGGTTTGTATAGCGGTGTTGAGTGGAGTCACCCGGACGGTATTGTATATGAAGCTTTGAGATCACATAAAAAATTCGTTAAAAGTTTCGGCGATGTTCCACGTGATGAAATTGCCGTATCCACGCGCATCTTTACCCGCAAAGCTACGGAAAGAATTCTGAGAGCCGCTTTCAGCCATGCTGCAACAAACGGTTACAAATCCGTTACACTGTGTGAAAAACCCAATGTTATCCGCGAAACATCAGGTATGATGTATAATATGGCCAAAATAATACAAAAAGAATATTCCGGCATTGAACTCCGGAATACCAACATCGATGCTCAAATGATGTGGCTGACAAAAAATCCCGAAGACTATGGTGTTATTGTAGCCGGTAATATGTTTGGTGATATTGTATCAGATGGTTTTGCCGGACTGATCGGAGGCTTGGGATTTGCCTGCAGTGCCAATATTGGTGAAAAAGCAGCGGTTTTTGAGCCCACACACGGATCAGCACCAAAATATGCCAGCTTTGAAACATCAATCGTAAATCCTATTGCCATGATCGAGTCTGCATGTATGATGCTTGATTACCTCAATGAAAAAGCTCTGGCGGCCAGGATCAGATCAGCTATTGCTGCTGTAATCCTCGAGGGCAGGGTGCGCACATATGATATGATGAAGATGAAGGGTAGCCCTGATGTCATAAAAAATGGTGCAGCTTCAACAAGGCAGATGGGAGATGCGATAATAAAGAAAGTGACGAGTGACAAGTAGTTTGGAAGTTGGGAGTGGGGCTTTGTTGTTGTGGTTGTTGTGGTTGTTGTGGTTACCGTAGTTGTTATGGTTGATTGCCTGAATGGCAGATTGGGGGCAGGTAAACCGGCAAGGCAGATTGAGGAGGCAGCTGATACATGTAATTGTTTAAAAGTAAAACATAATAAAGATAATCTGATGATAGCAAAAAGTATACTTGATCTTTGGCCTGAGCTTGAATGGATTCAGAACCGATATCTGCGTGAAAAAACGGCAAAGACCTGGGAACTGGCTCTAAGCAAAAGTGCTCTTAAGCCGGAAGATCTTAAACGAATTCCCTTTACACTTTTGGCAGGTCCTGATCTGAGCGTCAGTTTTATGGATCATAAAAGGGCCGTCGTTCACATTGCTCATGAATGTGGTTTGAAATTCAACGTTTTCTTTAAAAATGAACTGCCTGTTGATATGGATATACTCATTGCAGGAGCAATTCTCGCTGATGTCGGCAAGTTGCTTGAATATGAAATTGATGAAAATGGCAAGTGTATTCAGGGAAAATACGGCCAATTCATACGGCATCCCTTCACAGGTGTTTCATTGGCTGAACAATGTGGTATTCCGCCGGAAGTCTGCCATATCATTGCCGCCCATGCGGGTGAAGGAGACCTTATAAAGCGTACCACCGAAGCATATATTGTGCACCATGCAGATTTTATGACATTCTTACCTTTTAAAAACCGACAATTATAAATTAATGAAGACATGACCATTATTGAGAAAATAATTGCAGCACACAGCAGCAGGTTAGAAGTTGTTCCCGGCGAAATTGTCGATGTAACAATTGACGTAAGGCTGGCCAGAGATTTTGGTGGTGCCGGTGTCATTAAGAACCTGGAGACAAATAATCTTCATGTAGCAGACAACAGCAGAACCTTTTTTACCTTCGACTGTAATCCAACAGGTTCAGATCAGCAATATGCTGCCAACCAGCATAGATGCCGCCTATATGCACGGGAAAACAACATCCGTGTCTATGATATTAACATGGGTATCGGCACACATATTGCCATTGATGATGGACTTGCTTCGCCAGGTTCTACACTTGTGTCCACAGATTCACACGCTAACATACTGGGCGCTATTGGTGCTTTTGGGCAAGGTATGGGCGACCGTGATATTGCAGCTGCCTGGGCCCGCGGTTCAGTGTGGTTTAAAGTACCGGAATCAGTAAAAATAATCATACAGGGGAAACGATCTCCCCTTGTTTCTGCCAAAGACATTGTATTAAATATGTTGAAAAGATTTGGCGCAGACGGACTGCTCGGATACACCGTTGAATTATACGGTAAAGTTGTTGAAGAACTCACACTTGATGAGCGTATAACCATCTCCTCAATGGCTACTGAAATGGGGGCCATTGCTCTTCTTATTCCTCCCTCTCCGGTGGTGATTAATTATTGCCAGTCGCGTTCCCTACAGCCATTTGAACCGGTTTTTGCTGATGAAAATGCATCTTACAGCCAGGTTATCGAAATCAATGCGGATGATTTCAGGCCGGCTATTGCCCTTCCGGGAAAACCTCATAATGTTGTCTGGATAAATGGCATTAAAGGGACAAAAATCGATTCAGTTTTTATCGGAAGTTGTACCAACGGCAGAATGCAGGATATGCTTGAAGCTGCGATGATACTCAGAGGAAGAAAAACTGCGCCTGGAATTGTATTAAAAATTGTACCGGCAACAGATGAGATCTGGAATATGTGCCTTAAAGAAGGATTGATTGAAATCTTCAAATCAGCCGGAGCACTGGTTGGCAATGCAGGGTGCGCCGGATGTGCATCGGGACAAATCGGACAGAATGGACCGGGCGAAAAAACTGTGAGTACAGGTAACCGGAATTTTGAGGGCAAACAGGGCAAGGGAGAGGTATATCTGGCCTCAGCAGCAACAGCCGCAGCGTCAGCACTTGCCGGGCATATTACCGACGCTGACGACATTCCCGAGAAACCATCAAAATACGCATACCCAATTAAAAAAGAGAGAATAATCTCAGGACCGGTTTCATCACAGAATGAGAAAAAGACTGTCATTGAAGGCAAAGTATGGATCATTCCCATGGATAATATTGATACCGATATGATCTACCACAACCGTCATCTTGCCGTCACCGACCTTCAGGAAATGGGGAAATATACTTTTGGCAATCTGAAAGGCTGGGAAGACTATCCCATACGTTCGGAACCTGGTGATATTATTATCACCGGGAAAAATTTCGGAGCCGGAAGTTCCAGACAACAGGCCGTGGATTGTTTCAGGGCACTCCGGAACCAAGCCATACTGGCATTATCATTTGGAGCCATATATGAAAGGAATGCCATCAATGCCGGATTTCCAGTACTGACATATACGAATTTGAATAATCTGGACCTGAAAAACCGTGATCAGGTTACCATTGATCTAAGAGAAGGTATCATGACAAACAAGAGAAACAATAAAACAATAACGACAAGCAAATTCTCTGAGATTCAGATGGCGATATATCAAAGAGGAGACCTGTTGTTATTATAGGTTTTATGTTAATGAACTCAATAAAACAAACAATATGTCAAAGCAGACTTTTGCGGAGAAAATATTTGGGGCATCAGCAGGAAGCATTGTATTCAGAAAGCCGGACATTATCCTGACTCATGACAACACAGCAAGCATTGAGAGCACATTCAAAAAAATGGGTGGTGATAAAGTATCTGATCCTGACCAACTGTTGGTAGTGCTTGATCATAACGCACCACCCACCAACAGCAAACTGGCCAATGACTACCAACAAATCCGGATTTTTGTCCGGCAACAGGGAATAAAAAAGTTTCACAATGCCGGTGAGGGTATTTGTCATCAGCTGATGGCGGAATATGCCCGTCCGGGCATGGTTATCGTTGGCAGCGACAGTCATACCTGCACAGCCGGAGCATTTAATGCTTTTGCCACAGGCATTGACCGTACTGAAACTGCAGGTCTTTGGAAACAGGGAGAGACCTGGTTCATGGTGCCTCAATCCTTAAAAATAATATTAAAGGGAAAGTTGCCGGAAAATGTATATGCCAAAGATCTTGCTTTACATATAATAGGGATGATCGGTTCAAGCGGAGCAGATTACATGTCAGTTGAATATCACGGAGATGGAGTGAAAACACTAACAATAGCCGATCGCATGACCATTGCCAATCTTGCCTCGGAAATGGGGGCAAAGAATGCTGTTTTTCCGGCCGATGATCAACTGTATTCACATACCGGTAAAAAAGTAAAAGGAGTCTGGGCAGATCCGGATGCGCATTATATTAAAGAGTATGTCATTGACCTGAAAGATCTTTTTCCTCTTGTATCCTGTCCCCATCATGTAGACAATGTAAAAAGCGTTGATGAGCTTGCAGACATAAAAATCGGACAAGCCCTTATCGGCACATGTACCAACGGGCGTCTTGAAGATCTCAGAATTGCCGCAAGCCTGATGAACAACAAAAAAATTGCTGATGATGTTCAGCTTTTAATCATTCCGGCTTCCCGCGATATTTACCTTCAGGCTATTAAAGAAGGTCTGGCAGAGATTTTTCTTACAGCCGGTGCCAATATTCTTACACCTTCATGTGGCCCTTGCCTGGGAACGGGACAGGGTATTCCGTCTGACGGGATCAATGTCATATCCACCGCAAACCGCAATTTCCTCGGACGGATGGGAAATCCCAAAGCAGCTATATTCCTGGCATCTCCTGCAACTGTAGCCTTATCAGCCATTCATGGAGAGATAACATCACCGTCAAAATCAGCAGTGAAACGTGTATTTCCTTATCATATAAAGCAGTCTGACACCGTAAAGTTGAAACCATCTGAGAATCGTTATACTAACGGGGTCTGGAACTACAAGGATACGGATAACCTGAACACTGACCAGATGTTTGCCGGCAATCTGACTTATGAGATCAACAGTTCACAACCTGAAAAAATTGTTCCGTACCTGTTGAAAGGTTTCGATGTGCATTTTTCATCCAGAGTTCAGAAGGAAGATATCATAATCTGCGGCAGAAATTTCGGCTGCGGTTCCTCAAGGGAACATCCGGCAGTCGGACTTGTATATGCAGGGGTGAAAGCTGTGCTGGTCAAATCTGTTTCACGGATTTTTTTCCGTTCGGCCATCAACCAGGGATTGCCTGTTCTGGTCATTCCGGAAGCCATAGATGCATATAAACCAGGAGACAGCGTAGATATTGATATGGCAAACGGGCGTGCCAGTATTGGTGGTACAATTTTTTCTTTTAATCCCTTACCTGCCAAACTGATGCAGATACTGGAAAAGGGAGGACTGGTGAAGTGGATAAATAGTGAATAGTGATTGGTGATTGGTGATTGGTATATAAAGACAAGGGAATAAAATATAAGCCTTTAAATTTGTAAACAATAATAATATGAGTACTCAAAAAACCATTCAGGAAATTCTTGACCAGCTTGGTATAAAGCCGGTCAATGAAGGAATATGCACAGGGACACAATGGATCAAGACATCAGGCGATTTGCTCAATTCGGAATCACCTGTTGATGGGAAGCCAATAGCCGGCATAAATCAATGCACACTTACAGACTATAACCTGGTAATCACAAAAGCTCTCGAAGCGTTTAAAGCATGGAGAATGATACCAGCACCAAAGCGTGGAGAAGTTGTTCGTCAAATAGGTCTGGAACTGAGAAAATATAAAGAACCACTTGGCCGGCTTGTAAGCTGGGAAATGGGTAAAATCCTCCAGGAAGGGCTTGGTGAAGTTCAGGAGATGATCGATATATGCGATTATGCTGTTGGCCTTTCGAGACAGCTTTGTGGGTTCACCATGCATTCAGAACGTCCAGGACATCGTATGTATGAACAATACCATCCGCTTGGTATAGTCGGAATTGTAACCTCCTTTAATTTCCCTGTAGCTGTATGGGCATGGAATGCAATGCTGGCATTAGTTTGCGGTGATGTTGTTATCTGGAAGCCATCATCAAAAGTATTGCTTTGCGCTATTGCTGTTCATAAGATCATATCAAGAGTATTGGATGACAATAAAGTGCCGGAAGGCGTTCTTAATCTGCTGGCAACAAGTTCGAAATACCTGGGTGATGAGTTATTTAAAGATAAAAACATCCCCCTGGTATCCTTCACCGGATCAACAAAAACAGGCAGAATGGCAGGCCGGCTGGTGGGTGAACGCCTTGGAAAAACAATTCTGGAACTTGGTGGTAACAACGCAATAATCATAACACCCAATGCCAACATGAAACTGGCTCTTCGTGCCACTGTTTTCGGAGCAGCAGGGACTACAGGTCAGCGCTGCACAACAACACGGCGCATCATCATTCACGAATCATTGTTTAACGACTTTAAAAACAGCCTGATCAGTATCTACAAAAACCTGCGTATAGGCAATCCACTCGATCCTTCAACCCATGTCGGCCCTCTGATCAACAAGCAGGCTGTGGATAAATTCTTCAGGGCTATTGAAGCCCTGCAAAAGGAAGGAGGACAAATCCTGTATGGCGGAACCTCCTACTCGGATAAAGATTGCCATTCAGGATGTTACGTAACTCCTTGTATTGCTGAAGCCCAAAATCATTATGCCATTGTTCAGGAAGAGACATTTGCCCCCCTGCTTTACCTTATCAGGTACAGTACCCTTGATGAAGCTTTGCAGATACACAATGCCGTACCACAGGGTTTGTCATCAGCCATGTTTTCCAATGATCTGCTTGAAACCGAACGATTCCTGTCGCATGCCGGATCCGATTGCGGCATAGCCAATATTAACATCGGCACCTCAGGTGCAGAAATCGGCGGTGCTTTTGGCGGAGAGAAAGATACAGGCGGAGGCCGTGAGTCAGGTTCCGATGCCTGGAAGGCTTATATGCGAAGACAAACAAACACAATTAATTTCAGCACTGAATTACCGCTGGCTCAAGGCATTAAGTTTGAGATTTGATAAAAAGAATCAAGACAAAAGATTATTAGAACAAAGAATAAAGACAGTTTGAGGGCCTGTCTGCCGTCCAGGCAGGTTTGAACATTTAAGATATTGGACATCATATTGTTTGATGTGAAGTGTGAACAATATATTATTTAAGTATTAAGACAACAATTCATGAAAATAGGCATCCTCAGAGAAACCAAAATACCGCCTGATAACCGTGTTCCACTTACACCCGAGCAGTGCAGACAGATTGAAGCTGATTATCCGGGAATAAAAATAATTGTACAAAGCAGTAAGAATCGTTGTTTTAACGATAAAGCTTATACAAAAAAAGGTATTGCCGTAAAAGAAGATCTTGGTGAATGCGATATATTACTGGGCGTAAAGGAGGTAAAACCACAGTTGTTGATGCCTGACAAAACCTATCTCATTTTCTCACATACCATTAAAAAACAATCCTATAACAAAACCTTGCTTAAGACAATACTGGAAAGGCAAATACGATTAATCGACTACGAAATCATGACAGACAAAAATGGCATGCGCATCATAGGTTTCGGCCGTTGGGCAGGCCTCGTTGGTGCCTACCTTGGCATAAGTGGCTTGTGTATTCGCCACCATTTGCCTCCCCTATTGCCTCCGCAGAAATGCCGTGGATTGGAAGATATGATGAAACAGGCTTCGGAATGTCAGCTTCCTCCGGCAAAAATTGCATTAACCGGTGACGGCAGAGTGGCAAAAGGATCTGAAGAAATTCTGGCATCATTTGGCATTCAGAAAATTAACCCAGGAGAATACACAGACATGGTGTATACCGGGAAACCGGTTTATGTTCAGCTTGGACCTGATCAATACAATCGCCACAAATCCGGAAAGCCTTTTGACCTTCAATATTTTTTTAATCACCCCGACCAGTATGAGAGCGATTTCGGACGCTTTATTAACAAGACTGATCTTCTCATCATGGCTGCATACTGGGACCCTATGGCTCCTGTTTTATTTACGTCTGCTCAAATGAAGAATTCCGGATTCAGTATTGATGTCATTGCAGATATAACATGTGACCTAAACGGATCTGTTCCTTCAACAATAAGAACCAGTACATTCAAAGATCCGTTCTACGATTATAATCCGGAAACGGGGAAAGAAGAAACTGCATTCAGTGATGATAATCATATAACCGTCATGGCTATTGACAATCTGCCATGCGGTCTGCCGTTTGAAGCATCGGTCGATTTTGGCAACACATTGCTTAAATATGTTATACCTCTTCTCATCAGGGGAGATCAAGATGGCATTCTCGAAAAGGCCACCATAGCCAAAAATGGTAAACTGACGGAAAAATATCTAAACCTGGAGAAATGGGTGAATGAATAGAGTATACGGGCCTTCACAATAAATTTGGAAGGTTAAGAACAAAGATGTGAGAACGGGTATAGGGTGTTCGGTGTTCGGTATTCGGTGTTTGATGATTGGTGTTGCTTTCACAATCATATGGCATGGCCGGATGAAAATAAAGGTCTGTAAATTAACTCAATGATAACGACAAACAAATAACCATCATTACAAATTCCATTTTTCATGAAAAAAATTCTCATTCTTGGTGTCGGGCGTTCCTCATCATCTCTTATTACCTATCTTGAAGAAAATGCCCGGAAATATGGCTGGGAAATTACTGTTGGTGCTCACAACAAACAATCGGGACTAAAAAGAGTATCCCCGCCGACACAGGTAAAAGCCTTTGATGTCTTTAACGAAGACCAGTTAAATAACGAAGTTCAGGCTTCAGATGTTGTCGTATCCATGTTGCCGGCCAGATTTCATCCCATTGTAGCCATGGCGTGTCTGAAGTATTCGAAATCAATGCTCACAGCTTCATACGAATCAGATGAAATTTTGGAAATGTCAACACGTGCCAAATCGCAAGGTATTCTTTTTCTGAATGAGCTGGGTGTTGACCCTGGTATTGACCATATGTCGGCCATGCGTATAATAAACCGCATTAGGGAACGGGGCCATAAATTATTATGTTTCGAATCTTTTACCGGCGGTCTTATTGCCCCTGAATCCGATAACAATCCCTGGCATTATAAGATCACCTGGAATCCAAGGAATGTAGTGTTGGCAGGTCAGGGCGGACCTGCGCGCTTCATCCAGGAAGGAACGTTTAAATACATTCCTTACCACAGGTTGTTTCGCAGGACTGAAGTAATTGACATAGAAGGATATGGTAAATTTGAAGGCTATGCCAACCGCGATTCTCTGAAGTATATTGATAAATACAATTTGCAGGATGTGCCAACTGTTTATCGGGGAACCCTTCGCCGGCCGGGATATTGCCGGGCCTGGGATGTTTTTGTTCAACTGGGAGCGACAGATGACAGTTACACTATGCAGAACACTGAAAAGATGACATACAAGGAGTTTATTAATTCATTCCTGTATTATAGTCTCGAGGATCCGGTAAAAACAAAGCTTTACCAGTATATGCATATTGACCAGGATTCAGATGTAAGGGAAAAGCTTGAATGGCTGGGTATTTTTGATGACACCGCCATCGGTTTGAAAAATGCCACACCTGCCCAGATACTGGAACACATTATTTGCAATAAATGGGCACTTGAACCAGATGATAAAGATATGCTAGTCATGTGGCATAAGTTTATCTTCCAGGAATCAGGTAAGCAAAAAACCACATTGCTTACTTCTTCTATGGTCGTAACCGGCGATGATCAGGTAAATACAGCGATGGCAAAAACAGTTGGGCTTCCCCTGGCGATTGCCGTTAAAATGGTTTTATCCGGACAGATCAGGCTAACAGGCTCCCATATTCCTACGGTCAGGGAAATATATGAACCCATATTAAACGAACTTGAATTATACGGAATTCGGTTTAATGAAAAGGAGCTGGCGTAATATCGGGTAATCGCCAATAAAAGGGCATGGTCTATTGGTGATCAACAGGGTCTTCAGGGTTATCACAAGGATCATCCCTATTAGAATCCTCTTATCTTCCAGATATTCTTGGCATATTCCATTATTGAACAATCGGAAGAAAACGTCCCCATATGGGCAACATTAATGATAGACCTGGCCGTCCACTGTTCCTGATCCTGAAAAACCTGACCTGCCTTTTGCTGACAATCCACGTATGACTTGTAATCTGCCAGCAGCATATATTCATCCTGATAGAGCAATGAATCAACAAGGGGCCGGAACAAATTCGTATCTCCGTCTGAAAAATATCCTGACGATATCTGATCGAGCACTCTTCTAAGCATTGGATTATTCTCGTAATAATACCGCGGGTTATATCCACGTGATTTTATTGTAAAAACCTCATTGGTTTTAAGTCCGAACAGAAAGAAGTTGTCATCTCCAACCTGTTCCCTGATTTCCACATTTGCGCCATCGGCTGTTCCTATGGTAAGCGCACCGTTCATGTTGAATTTCATATTGCCGGTTCCGGAAGCCTCCTTGCCCGCCATTGAAATCTGTTCGGAAAGGTCAGCGGCAGGATATACCATGTGCCCTGTCTGGACATTATAATTTGGAATAAAGACTACTTTCAACCTGTTGTTAATTGATTTGTCGTTATTAATAACATCACCAACAGAATTTATCAGTTTTATGATAAGCTTGGCCATAAAATAACCCGGGGCAGCTTTCCCTCCAAACAAAACCGTGCGGGAAGGCCTATCAATATCCGGATTATCCTTAAGCTGATTATAAAGCGTAATAACATGTAAAACATTCAGATGTTGTCGTTTATACTCATGGATTCTTTTCACCATGATATCAAACATTGAATCAGGATTGACTTCAACGCCGGTTTTGTTCTTTATCCATGAAGACAACAAGGCCTTATTTTTTTTCTTAACATCCCTCCACTTTTTACGAAATTCAGGATCATCTTTAAATTTTTCAATATCTGAAATATGAAGATGGAATTCCTTAAGCCATCGTGATCCTATGTATTCTGTAATCAGGGAAGATAATCCCTGATTACTCACATTTACCCAGCGCCGTGGTGTAATCCCGTTGGTAACATTATGAAACTTATCAGGCCATAGTTGATAAAACTCTTGCAGGAGGTGATTTTTCAGAAGGTCAGTATGGAGGGCCGCCACCCCGTTAATGCTGTGACTCCCGACACAGGCCAGATGAGCCATCCGTATAGTTTTACCAGATGCTTCATCAATAATAGACATGCGAGCCAGTTTGTCATTATCGCCCGGATATTTTTCCTTAAGGTCGGTCAGAAACCTGTGGTTGATTTCATAAACGATCTCAAGATGCCGTGGTAGAAGGTCTTTAAAAAGATCCAGTTTCCATTTTTCAAGGGCTTCCGGCATTAATGTGTGATTGGTATATGACATTGCACCGATAGTTATTTTCCAGGCTTTATCCCAATCCATCTGATATTCATCCACCAACAAACGCATAAGTTCAGCCACCGCAATTGAGGGATGGGTATCGTTCATCTGAATGGCAAAATGTTTGTGAAAGGTATCAATTTCCTCATTTTGTGAAAAATGAAGCCTGATCATATCCTTTAATGAACAGCAAACAAAAAAATATTGCTGAATTAGTCTGAGCTGTTTCCCTGCTTCGATTTCATCATTGGGATAGAGTACTTTGGTAATGGTTTCTGATGAAATTTTATCTTCCACTGCAGCGTAATAATCACCCATATTAAAATCCTGAAGGTCGAAGGATATGACAGCTTCTGCTTTCCATAACCTCATGGTATTGCATTTGTTATTGCCATAACCGATTATGGGCGTATCGTATGGTACCCCTTTGACGATCCTGCCGGGGACCCATTTAACACAGTAGCGGCCTGTATCATCATAATAAGACTCAGTATACCCCCCCAGTCCGACTTCCTGGCTTAATTCGGGCTTGACAATCTCCCATGGATTTCCATATCTGAGCCATCTGTCAGTGATCTCGACCTGCCATCCGTTGTGAATTTCCTGATCAAATATCCCAAATTCATATCTTATTCCATAGCCGATAGCATTAATAGACAAGGTTGCCAGGGAATCCATAAAACATGAGGCAAGTCGTCCCAGACCGCCATTACCTAATCCAGGTTCTTCTTCCTGGGTCAGCAATTCGTCAAGATCAACAGCCAGATTGTTCAAGGCTTTTCTTGTTTCTTCATATAAGCCAAGACATACAAGATTATTAGCCAAATGCGGACCAGGCAGAAATTCGGCCGACAGGTAAGATACTGTTTTGTTATATTCGTTGATATTGGATTCAACAATATCCTGTATGCCCTTTATCCACGATGCCAGCATGCGATCGCGCACCGTATATGATAAAGCCATGTACAGATCATTGTGGCTTGCATTCATCAATGTACAACCCTGCAGGTAGTAAAGGTTGTTAAGAAAAGCCATGGCAATCGCATCTGCATTCCGCCCAATGCGGACTCCACTCGGATCAAGTGTTTTTTTCATCTTCACTTATACTGTTTTCTTAAATTTAATAAAAACAGCCTTAATATAATGCTTTTTTAAAGTAATTGCTGAAATGAATTTTTTATGCGCATATGGTAACCAATATTTGTCCTCATCGTAAACAGGTAAAACTCTAAATCAATGATAAATATAAAATTCAAATCTTTATTCATTATTGTTCCATTACTGGCTGGTATAATCTTCTTTCAATCATGCGAAAAAGAAAAAGATGAAATCAGCAAGAGTGAACTGCTGACCGACAACATCTGGGCCTATGATACCCTGGAAGTCTCTGCCTCAACTGATGCGGGATTTTTACTTGCAGCTGCAGTATTGCACATGGCTTATGAAGGTTGTGAATATGATTTTTATAAAGAAGGCACTTACGATATGGCTTCCGACCTGACAAGCATGTCCGGCACCTGGGAACTGATTGAAGACAAAACCTTGTTATTGGATAAAGGAACCGATGATGAAATGTCACTGGAGATAATAAAAATAACCAGTAATAATGCCAGCTTCAAATTACACCTTGAAGGAGACTTCTTTGAGACGCCTTTTTCAGGAGATGTGACGTTGAAATTTATAGCAAAATGAAGCTCCCATGCCTAAGCATTGGGAGTATTCCCTCATAACCACTTTAAAAAGCGGGGTATTTTTTTGCCCGCGCGTTGAGAGGTATTAAATGCCCATACATTATCATTTTGCACAACTCATGAAATTTAAATCTCACGAATAAATCATCGGACATATCCTGATAGTTTGCAGTATTGATTTATCTTTACTGCATAATAGACATCCATGAACAAAACCTTTCTTTATGTTTCTTTTTCTTTGAATGTTATTATGCTGTCAGCCATTATTGTGATTGGCAGCAGCGTATTTTCAAAAAAGCCATCAGAAATAAAAGAAGTCCAGCACTGGACAGAGGATGTATCGATACCGGATAACATCATTATTGCCATGCTTGGCGATTCACATATAGCCTATGCCAACTGGAATGACTTGCTCGGAAGACATGATATTCAAAACTTCGGGGTTGCTGATTTTACAGTAAAACAACTTTCATGGATATTGGGAAATTGGGTCATCGCCTCAAAACCTGTTATTTGCTTTATTAATAGCGGACAATTGGATTTGCATCTTGGCGTTCCGCTTGAACGTATAATTGAGGATTATACAATGATCCTTGATTCGCTGCAAAACAATGGTGTTAAACCTATCGTCCAGTCAACTCTCCCGAAATGGAACGATCCTGAGGGGAATAAACATATTAACAGGTTAAACAAACTGATGACAGCTGTCTGTAATGATAAGGATATAGATTATATAAATCTTAATATTGTTCTCTCTGATAAATATGGACTGAAACCCGAGCTTACAACAGACGGCACGCATCTTAACAGAAAGGGATATGAGCTATGGTCAATCATGCTTAAAGATTATCTGTTAAGCCACAGTCTTTAAGAAATCGTGTACCTGATGAAAAACACATTTATTATTTCTATCCTGTTTAATATTATCCTGGCTATTTTACTGACCTATGCCATACCATATCAATTCAGTAAAAAGCAGGATCCTGTTAAAAAAATCAGCAAATTCGAAATACAACAGCTGGCAGCAAAACGCATTGAAAGAATTATGAAACAATCTCCCAAAAAGATTTCCATCGTGATGTTAGGTAATTCTATCACTGAATACGGAGGTGACTGGAATAACAGGCTTGGCAGAACAGATATTCTCAATTGCGGACAGGGAGGTTATACCACAGGACAACTTATCTGGCTGCTTGACTCGTGTGTAATCAGTATTAAGCCAAGGTATTGCATTATCCTTGCAGGAATTAATGATCTTTCCCTCGGCATCCCGATTAACAAAATTTTCAACAATTATCAAACCATAATTGACACCTTGCTCGCCAACAGCATTCAGCCGATTGTACAGTCAACGCTCTATCAAACCGGAAATGCTGAAGGAAATGTAAAGGTGACTTATCTGAATTACTTATTAGAAGCATATTGCAAAGAAAAATATGTTACATTTATTAACATGAATGAATTCATGGCTGATCAGAATGGCCTTATCCCGGAATTAACAACTGACAGGACGCATTTATCAAATCGAGGATATGAAATATGGTCCGATAAATTAGCACAGGTTATTTCGGAACTGTCATTTTAGCTTATTCCATGAGAACTTTTAATAACTTCGCCGTAAATAATATATTAACACTTCTCAGATGGATACTTTTCATATTGAGCTGATCGGGTACCTTGCTGCATTTTTCGGCACCATTCTCATGCTGCCGCAAACAATTAAAACCTTCCGGACTAAAAATGTAAGAGACATCTCTTTTTTGATGCTGGTAATTTATATTGTAAACTGCACATTATGGGGAATATACGGCTTTTATCTGCATTCAGGACCCATGCTTTTATGCAACAGCATTGCCCTGATAATCGGAATTTTAATGTTAATTATGAAAATAGGTTATTCCCGTCATCAGGAAACATCAGAACTGATTGAAACAGGAAAGGACCTGTAAAACAAGTCGGAGTAAAAAACGAAAACCCATATTTACTTACTGCAGAATATCATTCTTAATCTTCCTCTATTGTCTCATTGTGTTATTTTACTATCTTTGACCACATTTTAAAAAAAAATATGAGAAAAAAAATAGTAGCCGGAAACTGGAAAATGAATAAAGTTCTTTCTGAAGGTATTGAACTGGCAAAGACCATTAACAACCAGATAAAGGATAATAATGTAACGGTTGTTTTATGTACACCTTTTATTCATCTTTCAGAGATTAGCAAAATTATAACTAAAGATTCTTTATTTCTCGGGGCTCAGAACTGCGCATCGGAAACTTCAGGTGCTTATACCGGGGAAATATCTGCGGAAATGATTCGTTCCACCGGCGCAGATTATGTGATAATCGGACATTCTGAGCGCAGAACATATTACAAAGAAACCGATGATATTCTAAACAAAAAGGTAAAGCTTGCATTATCCAATAACCTGACTCCAATTTTCTGCTGCGGGGAAGTTCTTGCTGAAAGACAGGCAGGTAAGCATATACAGATTGTAAAAAGCCAGATAGAAAAAGGTCTTTTCGATCTGTCTTCCGAAGATTTCAGCAGAATTGTAATAGCCTACGAGCCTGTATGGGCTATTGGTACAGGGGTTAATGCCACAGCTGAACAAGCACAGGAAATGCATAAGTCATCCGTGAACATTTAACGGATAAATACGGAAACAGCATTGCTGATGCCACATCAATTTTATATGGCGGAAGCTGTAAACCCTCAAACGCCAGGGAGCTTTTTGCAAATTCTGATGTTGACGGAGGTCTGATCGGCGGAGCATCTCTTACATCATCTGATTTTATGGCTATCGTTGATGCTTTTTAATGAGATCCTTTCTCCTTTGATGTCAGGAACCTATATGCTTTGAAATAATCTGAATCAAACTGTGCAAGGTAATAGGTTTAACCAGATATCCGTTAAATCCGGCCTTATATATCATATATTCCTCATTAGCCAGTGCATAAGCGGTTTGAGCAATAACAGGCAATGACGGATTCATTTTCTTTAATTCCCTGATAACCTGAAAACCGTCCATTTTAGGCATTTTAATATCCAATAACACCAGGTTGATGATATCTTTATGCTGCTGATACAATTTTATCGATTCCTGACCATCCCGGGCCCAGGTAGTTTCAACGCCTGTCTTTTTAAGCAGGGAATTTATAACCTGGTAATTTGATTCCTCATCTTCAACGATCAAAAAGTGTTTATTACTCCAATCAGGAATAACCTCTTCTGTTTTAACCTTCTGATTGGTAACGTATGACACATCATCCTGTGAGCCTTCGTAAGGCAGATGAAAAATAAACTCCGATCCCTTTCCCCGTTCGGATTCGACACGAATCTTGCCACCCATAGTTTCGACCAGATGTTTTGTTATTGTCAAGCCAAGTCCTGTACCACGATATATTGTTGTTTTATCATCATCAATTTTAACAAAACGACTGAATATCTTCTGCTGATGTTTCTTTTCAATCCCGATACCGGTATCCCTGACAAAAAAGACAATCTCTTGTTCAGGTGTTATCTCTTTGATTCCAAATTCAATAAATCCTTCCTTTGTAAATTTGACAGCATTTCCGATGAGGTTATTGAAGATCTGCTGAAGCCGCACTGCATCTGTTTTCACAAAAATCTGTTTATCAGAAGCCATGTGCAGTTTAAGCTGAACAGATTGATTGTTTAATGCCTTGTTTTTGCGGATTTCCTCACTGAAAGTCTTGTATATTTCGGACAGCAGATCATTCAGTTTTACATCAGTAATAAAGAATTCCAGCTGACCTGATTCCATTTTGGAAAAATCAATAATATCATTAATCAGTTGAAGCAATGTAAAACCACTGTTCTTTATGATCTGATGAAAGCTTTGGATCTCTTCCGGTGTATTGTTGCTGCCATCTATCAACTCAATAAAGCCAATAATGGCATTCAGCGGTGTCCGAATCTCATGTGACATGTTGGATAAAAACGCTGATTTAAGTCTGTCGCTTTCTTCAGCTTTGTTCTTGGCTTGTTCAAGATCCCTGGTTCTTTCTTTCACCAGATGTTCAAGAAATTCTTTTTTCTTCTCAAGCTTTTCATTCTGATCTCTGACAATCTCATATACGTTAGCATTATCAAGGGCTATAGCGATATATGACGCCATTGATTCTACAAGAGGGATAATCTGGCCTGAAAAGGCATTTTTTTCATAGCTCTGCAATGTAAAAATCCCGATTTTCTTATTCCCGACAAAAAGAGGAATATATATAACTGACTGTGGTATCTTTGCCGTCCTGATATGAAGACGCGTAATATAGTTCTTGTATTCGTTTTTAAAATCATTACTTAATACGGTTTCATTTCTCTTAAAACAGTAAACTCCCATACTGGTTGTATCATCCAGTGAGCTTGTAAAATCCGATATTTTTATTCCTTCTTCAGTAAAATCAGTAAAAGTGATACCTTGCCTTTTCTGGTCATAAATTCCTAATCCAAATATACTGATGTGCAAATGGCTTTGAACAAATTTTTGTATCAGATGGCTAATACCTGATTTATCCAGTGTGGCTGTAAGTTGACGCCCAAACTCATTCAACAACTGCAGGTTTCTATTGGAAGCTTCAAGCAACGTATTGTTCATTTCAATATATTCACGTTGTTTCTGCATTTCTTCATTTTGTGCCTGGATCTCCTCATTCTGTGCGAGAATTTCATATTTCTGCTCACGCAATGCCAGATTGGATTTATTAAGTTCGGCTGTTCTATCAGAAACGACCTTTTGCAGCTTTCTTTTTTGCGACTGAACATTTTTCAAACGTAACCTGAAAGTAACAATACCAGAGAGCAATAATGAAAATGCAAAAGCCACCCTGAATGCCCATGTCTGCCAGAAAGGCGGTAAAATCCTGATGGCCAGGGAAGCGGGTGTGTCGCAATATATACCGTCATTATTAGACGCATAAACCAGAAAGGTATATTTCCCTTTTGGCAGACTTGTGTAGGTGACGGTATTATTATATGCATTAACATATTTCCAGTTGTGATCGAAGTTTTCAAGTTTATATTTAAATCTGTTCTTTTCCGGATTGGCATAATGCAAAGCATTAAATTTCAAAGCAAAAACTTTAGACTTCGAGTCAATGGTAATCGATCGTGTATTCTGAATGGGTTCTGATAAAATAATTCGCCTGTTAACCATATCTCCCGGCATAATAATGTTATCGCCGATAAGAATCTCTGAGATGACAACATCCGGCTTAAATATATTTTCTTTTATCTGATCAGGGAAAAACCTTACCAGACCGTTGTTTGTTCCAAAAAACATTTCACCCTGTTTGCTTAAAAAATACGCGTTATAAATAAATTCTTTACTGGGCAAACCATCATCTTTATTGAATAAACGAAATGAAGGGTAATCTGTTGACCTGACAGCGTTTATTATCTTTATCAGTCCGGCGTTTGTCGATACCCACAGGTTATTGTTTTTGTCGCTTAAAACACCAAAAACGCTGTGAATTGAGTATCCGTTAATTTGAGAGAAATGTGTGTATCTCTGCGTGTGCAAATTAAATCTGGCAAGTCCGTTGTCACTGCCTATCCAGATATTACCCGAAGCATCTTCATGCAGAGCCATAACATTTAAAACATGACGGCTCTTATAATATATCATTCTGCCATTGTGTTTGTTAAATATCCAAAAACCATTAAGTCCTCCTATATACAATTGTCCATCAGCACCTTCAACAATGTTACCATAAAAATCATTATAATAAGTTCTAAAGTGAGTTCTGTCAGGTTTCAAAACGCTTAATGCACTCGGCGTTGAGCCTCCCCAGCTTTCGTTTGACAGCACCCAGAGGTTATTATCACTATCAAGAAACACAAAATATAATTTATCGCAGGGCAGCGATGTGGAATCACCCGGTTTATGCCTGTAATGATTGTATTTACCTGTCTTTCTGTTGTAATAATTCAGACCTCCTCTGTTGGTTGCTATCCACAAATTATCCTTTTCATCAACGGCAATTGATTTCACATCGTTATAACTGAGTGAATTCTTATCGAACGGATCATTTATTAAATATTCAAAAGTAGAACTGTTCTTTAATAGTATGTTAACGCCCTTTTCCGTACATATGAATATGTTACCTTTTGAATCCTCATTTATACCGAAAACACTGGGATTATTCAGATAATTCGGATCATTGTCTTTGGCATAATAGGCTACAAAAGGTCGATATCCGAAATTTGAATAATTAACACCGCCATAATGTGTCCCCAGCCAAAGACCATCTTTATCATCCGTATAACAGCAAAGAATGGAATTGGCACTTAATGTTGAGAACTTATGTGACATGCTGGCATATTGCATAAAACTATTGTTTTCCCTGTCATAAAAATAAAGACCTGCCCGTGTTCCTAAAAACAATTGACCACCAGGATTTTCATAAATGACCCTTACTCTTGTGCTGTAATTATCATTCCGATCAGGTATAAAGCGCGTAAAAGTGCTGTCGGAACGATTTAACAGGTTAACCCCGCCATTCAGGGTTCCTATCCAGATATCACCACGGCTATCCTGGAATATCTTTTCCACCCTGTTATCACTCAAACTACTATTATCCCATGGAATATTAACAAAATGCTTTATTAATCCTTTGTCTTTATCAACCCGACATACGCCATTGTCATAAAGCGACAGCCAAAGTGTGTTCATGTTATCCTGCATCACCCTGTAAACGTTATCAGACGGTATGGTCCATAGTTTACCGTGATCTTTACTTTTAAAGCATACGACACTGTCTGAAGCGGGTATATATAAAAATAATCCTCCCAGTGCAGCAAACCACAGATGATTTTTTTCATCTTCAATGATATCAAATATATCATCAGTCTGGTGAGCCATCCCTTTAAGATAAAACCTTGTGAAGCTGTTGTTGTATTCATTATAATAACATAATCCCTCATTGGTTCCGACCCATATTCTTCCCCTGGAATCACAAAACACTTTCCATATAACATTCGATGGCAGGGAAATGGAATCTCCGGCTTTATGATAATATGTCTTTATTTCCATACCATCATAACGGTTTAATCCGTAATAGCTGGCAATCCATAAATATCCGTAATGGTCTTTACATATTGAAATAATGCGGTTATGGGATAAACCGTTATCAATAGTAATATGCCGGAATTTCATCTGATCATGCACATTAACAGAATGCTGCGACCAACCTTTCACCTGAACAAAAAATAACCAACCGGCCAACAAAAGCAAAACATACTTTCTCATGAACTATAGCGATGGTATCAAAGATTTTTTTAATATACAAAATATTACCGATTTATGACAAAAAAGTTGTTTTTTTCTTCACTCAGTTCTCATTTTGTCTGAAAAATATTGTTAACATGCTTTGCCATATTTATCTATCTTTACTTTCGTAAATACTTTTGAATCGTTGTACAACCTGCCTGCAGCATACAGGCTTTTTATGGCTTATAATTTCCGGACTTCATTAATATCAGTTAATATGCAGACATTTTTTCGAAAAATCGGGATGATAACCATCGGGATAGCTGTTTCATATTTTACAACGGCACAAGAATTCAGAAAATTTTCTGGCAAAACAGAGACATTCATTGATGAATTAACTGTTTTTATGCAACCAAATATATCAACTCAAGATGAGGCAATTCTGCAGGCGTTTATAAGTGTATGGCGCATCGACAGTTTATTTACGGTTGAAGAACAGTCAGAGATTGTTAAAATTTCAGTTTTACTTCTCGAAAAAAAAGCCAAACCGTCTCCTCACTTCAGCAAGTATCTTGAATGCTTAACACACTTTAAGCGAAATAATCAAACGGTTGAAAACTTTCACAACTGGATAAAAGGGATCAATTTACTGGCCGTCGAAAGAAAGACAACATTATCTTCCCTCAACCGGGTTTTGCAGTTTACCCAACAACTCATTGACAGTTCATTTCTTAATAAATCTGCTACAGTACTCTGGAAAAGCAGCAATCCTGAATACCGGATCAAAGTAAATGAAACCCTGGCTGTGATTATTGGTAAAACCACGCTCACCTGCAAGACACGGTTTGACAGTATTCAGATATTGGAAACACAGGGCATTTATTTCCCCGTAGAGAATTTATGGAAAGGTTATGATGGGCGAATTACCTGGGAACGGGCCGGATTTAATAGTGATGAAGTCTTTGCGCAATTGCAGGAATATGAAATTGACATGTCAAAAGCAGATTATCAGGCAGAGAATGTAACCTTTATCAATAAACTGTATTTTAACCAACCTCTTACGGGTGTATTAACAGATAAAGTAAAACACAACAGGACGCCATCTGATGCAGATTTTCCAAAGTTTGATTCATACCAGAAAGACTTTTCAATTAAAAATCTGTACAAGGATATAAACTATGAAGGCGGATTGTCAATGCAGGGTGCCCGGCTGATTGGAACAGGGACTCCCGATAAACTGGCAACGGTTTATATCTTCCGTAAAGATACACTGGTCATCAAAGCCATGTCAAACTATTTTGCTTTTAAAGCAGACAGGATAAATTCATCCTCAACTTCCATTGTTATAAGTCTTAAAACTGATTCTATATATCATCCCGGTCTCGCTTTTTCATATATGGTGCCTATTCGCGAGCTGACCTTATTCCAAACGGATAATTTCATTTCCAAAAGTCCGTATTATAATTCGTATCACAACGTTGACATGACATTTGAACAATTAATCTGGAAAATGGATCAGCCTTATATGCGTTTTACACCTTCTATGGGCTCCAGTATCGGTATTGCCCATTTTGAATCTGTTAATTTCTTTGACAACAATAAATACCTAAGCATTCAGGGTATGGATGAAGTTCATCCTCTGGTATCCATACGCAGCTTTGCACGTTACATTGGAATGGAAGAATTCAGGGCTGATGATTTTGCCAACTATCTCAGAAAACCTTTATCACAAGTAAAACAATTGTTAATGCGCATGGCTTCCATGGGTTTTGTCTTTTATGATGTCAATACGGATATGGCTATAGTGAAACCGAGGTTGCATGATTATCTGGCAGCCAGTATTGCCAAAATTGACTATGATGTTCTTGGTTTTCCTTCCAGAATTGAGGCCCCGTTGGAAAACGCGATTTTTGATCTCAGAAATTATGATCTGACCATTAACGGCATACCCAGGATTTTTGTCAGTGATTCACAGAATGTTGTGATATACCCTGCAAAAGACAGAATCATCCTGAAAAAAGACAGGGATTTTCAGTTCAGCGGAACGGTGGCAGCAGGTTTGCTGACCTTTTACGGACAGAACTTTTTTTTCAATTATGATACATTTAAGATCAGGCTCCAGAAGATAGATTCCCTCTATATCCGCTATCTGACCGGCAACGTTGATAATTACGGACTTCCTGTAGTGGATGACGTCAACAACCTTATTGAGAACATCACAGGAGACCTTTTCATTGACAAGCCTGACAATAAATCCGGAAGGTCATACTATCCTGAATATCCCACCTTTATCAGCCGTGAAAGCTCTTATGTATACTATGACAGGCCAGATATCCAGAACGGCACATACAGGCATGAGGACTTCTATTTTGAGATATATCCCTTCACCATGGACAGCCTTGATAACTTTAACCGACAAGCCATGGTCTTTGACGGGGAATTTGAATCTGCCGGAATTTTCCCTGAGATAAAGGAATCCCTCAGAATTCAACCTGACAAATCTTTAGGCTTTGATCATACGACACAAGCCGAAGGTCTTCCTTTGTATGGCGGAAAAGGAAATTTTATCAATAATATCCAATTAACAAACAACGGGTTACGTGGAAAAGGAACAGTTGAATACCTGTCATCTGTTACATATTCGGATAACATCATTTTTTATCCCGATTCAATGAATGCACATGCCCATGAATATACCATAGCGGAAAGAACAACAGGCACAGAGTATCCCATGGTCAATTCAAAAAACAATTATATCCATTGGATGCCATACCAGGATGAGATGAATATATTTAAAAAGGATGCTGATTTTGCTCTCATTAATGATTCAACATCACTTGCCGGAAACCTGAAATTGAAGCCATCAGGACTCACCGGGACAGGAAAAATAGATCTTAAGAATTCAGACCTTACATCAGGTTCATTCAGTTTTAAATCTAAAGAAATTCTTGCTGACACGGCTGATTTTTATCTAAAATCAGTGCATACCGATGGTTTTACCGTATTAACCGATAATGTAAACGCAAAAATTGATTTCAGAACAAAGACTGGTCATTTTAATGCAAACGAGGATTTCACAATGGTAACCTTTCCTGAAAACAAATACATCAGTTATCTCGATTATTTCGTCTGGGACATGAATAAAAAAGAACTTGCCATGGGTTCTAACAAAACTTTTTCCCAGCCGGAAGCCTCTGATGATGAAGAATTCTTAGGTCCGCGTTATGTTTCTATTGATCCCGGACAGGATTCTCTTAATTTTATATCTCCCCTTGCCCATTACGATTATGAACACAATATGATCAAAGCATCCCAGGTTAAATACATTGATGTTGCCGATTCCCGTATTTACCCTGATGAGGAAACCCTTGTTGTCAAACCTGATGCCTTGTTGAAACCTTTGGAAAAAGCACGTTTGATGGTAAACCGTTACACAAGGTTTCATGAGCTATATAACGGAGACATTACCATCCAAAGCCGCAATGCTTATGCGGGTTCAGCCGATTATGACTATGTAGACGAACTTGACAGAAAGCAGGTTATTCATTTCAGAACTGTTCAGGCTGAACCTGAAAAGGCTACCATTGCCAGAGGAGAAATCATTGAAGCCGATGACTTCACATTAAGTCCTGTATTTCAATATCAGGGGAAAGTAACACTTTTTGCTGATAACAAATATCTCACATTCGACGGAGCATGCCTTATTGAGACCAATTGTGATGACCTTCCGATTAAGTGGGCCCGCTTCAGTTCGGAAATTGATCCTTTCAATATATACATTCCCCTTGCCGATCCTCTGATAGATGTCGACCGTAACAAGATTTTCAATGGTATTTACGTCAGCTATGATTCAATACACTTATACCCGGCTTTTATGGCAATGAGAAAAAATTACAGTGATAAAGCCATCGTCACGGCAGGAGATTTTCTTTATTATGATAAAAACACTCAGCAGTATAAGATAGCCTCCAAAGAAAAGCTGAGCAATCCCGGGATACCCGGCAATTATGTCAGCCTGCACCGTGAAACATGTGAATTATATGGTGAAGGCCGAATGGACATTGGCGCCAAACTGGGTCAGGTTCAACACACAACTGTGGGTAATGGCCGTTATAACATAACCGAGAATAAGGTGGCACTGGATGTCATACTGGCTCTTGATTTTTATATTGATCCAATTACAATTGATCTTATGGCAGCTGAAATAGACAGCATTCCTGACCTTCCGGCTACAGACCTCAATGGTTTGACCTACACAAAAGGTCTTGTTGAATTGATCGGACAGGAAAAGTTTGATGAATTACGAACTGAAATAAGCCTTTTCGGATCGGTTAAGGAAGTACCCCCGGAGCTGAAACATACCATCATGTTTAACGAGCTGAAATTGCTTTGGCATGATGAGAGCAATTCATACCAGTCAGTCGGGAAAATAGGCATAGCCAGCATAAACAACACCCAGATCAACAAAAGAGTAGACGGTCTCATTGAAATTCAGCTTAAGCGAAGTGGCGATATTTGCGATATCTATCTGCAAATGAATCGTCAAACGTGGTATTACTTCGGTTATACACGGGGAGTCATGCAGATACATTCATCGAATCAGGCATTCCTTGACAGGATGAAGGCGATGAAGCCGAAAGAGCGCAGACTCAAAGTCAAATCAGGAGAATCATATATTTATATGGTCTCAACAGATATGAAGAAAAACACATTTGTGCGCAAATACCGCAACATTTCAGAAGGTGAAGAGCAGGAAAATCCATAACATCAACATCCTGCCCGGCTGATTATTTCTTATCAAGCTCTACCACTTCCAGATCAAGGATCCGCCCTGTGTCAAGGATAAATTTAACCATGGTCTGAACAGTATGAAATCCGTATTTACCGGCTGCCCCAGGGTTAATATGCAACAATTTAAAGCGCCGGTCATATTGCACTTTTAAAATATGCGAATGACCGGTGATGAAAAGTTTTGGCGGATCCTCCCGGAGCAAATCACTGACAGTTTTTTCATAATGCCCGGGGTATCCGCCGATATGTCGCATCCATACGGTTACATTTTCAAGAATAAAACGCTGATCAACCGGGAATAATTCCCGCAAAGGCTGACCGTCAATATTGCCATATACAGCCCGCAACGGTCTTAACAAGGCCAGCCTGTCAGCCAATACCGTTGTGCCAATATCACCTGCATGCCAGATCTCATCACAGTTGCTGAGATGTTTTATAAATCGTTCATCAAGATATCCGTGTGTATCTGATAAAAGAGCAATTTTTATCATGCAGTTCGTAATGCCAATTAAGAGTTAAAAACAACTATAACGATAATATTATAACCAATTATTCTGGTGAAAATTGTAGTGTTTTTTTTATTAACATTTGTCCTCAAGCCGGACAGGCTTTCACTTTTCTCCTTCCTGCCCGCCTGCGCTTGGGCTAAGCCTGGTCAGGCGGGGATG
>JAFGTR010000116.1 GCA_016934055.1 Bacteroidales bacterium
AATCGTCACGCTCCTAAAAAGCTTTACAAATCAGATATACCAAGGATTTCAAAGAACACTATATTAATTTAATCGGACACTAATGAATATAAGATATAAATTTCCTGGCGGAACCTGGAGGGCCTGACCTTGACAACGCATTCGGGAAGGCTTGCGGGAGCCCGCCTAACTTTGATTTGTTTTTTCGTTTGTAATAATTTTGATTAGACGGTTTCAATGGGACATTATCTCGAATTTAGCATCATCAAACGTTCATTGTAGTGACTTATATACTGTTTCTTAGTCTCATCATCAAGAAATGATTTATTAACCAGGTTTCCCACCTCTTCTTGTTTCTTAAGAAATGGCTCAAGCAATTTATTTACCCTGGATTCATTTATTCCAATTGTTTTTCCGAATTCAATAAAATCTTCCAGACATGGATGATGTTGAGGATTTTTAATTCTACAATTAGACCAATGCCATTCTTTGAAAAGATCAGTCAGTGCAAAGAAGCCTTCTTCTTCCACATGAATTCTGGTATCCATCAGATCGTATGCAGGACTCAATACATAATCACCATTAACAGTTTCTAAAATGGAGAAGTTTTTCAGATGAGCATCACCATTGGAAAACAAAAAATTGAATACAACAAGGTTGAAAAATTTCTCAACCTCAATTTTCGAGGCACCAACATGTTCTTTTATTAATTCTGCAATACCTTCATATGAATAATCATACCGGAAGTTTTCTCCGGCATTTTCTTCGGTTTTACCGGCAAGGGAGGCAAAATCCTCCTTACCAAGTTTTGTTCCGCCTTGGTTAATATCAAATCGTTTTGTAAGATAGGCAGGTTCTTCGTTACTAAAAAATACAAGACCATTCTCAGCTGCAGGAATACTATATACCTGGCTGGCAATTTGCATTGTCACATGTTCGTTGGCAGGGGCCATCAGGGTTTTATACAAACCATACGGTTTTGGTTTAAGGATATAGGTACCCTGTTCATTTTCACCGGTTAGGCGAAGGCTATTTTTTTCAATCAAAACAGAATATTTCTCCTGCATTCCCGAAATGGATATTCTTTTTCTGTTTTGTAAAAATTTCTTCTTATCATTCTCATCAACCTCCGGGGCATTATAGGGTAATATATGGCTAACCTTATGCCCGTCAAACATCCTGCGTAGAAAAAGAGGACTATAACCGGCAAAACCTTCTAAAAGTAATCCTGGACAATTTTTAATTTCCATTTTTGAAACAATTATTCTATTCGCTTAATAGTAATTGCACCTATGGTGTCATACTGAGCAGTGGCCATTAATAAACCAAAGAAATCTTTCTTATCAATTTTTAATTGCCTGAGTTGCACTGACCTGTTTGACCCTTCGGAAAGCATATTATAGAAAAAAGGGAAAAGATGGTCTGCTGTATATACCGTTTGCTTCTTTGGTAATGTCAGGCTGATTCCCGGTTTTGTGTTATCATTGAAATAGGAAGAATCGTACCTGAATTCAAAAGTACGGTTATCTGACTCAGTTAATATGCCTGCCAAAACTCCATTCCTGTAAACCTCAGCGCGCCTCATTTACCTGGTTTTTTTAGTTCTAGTTTTATTTCAAGACCTAATACGTCGGCAATCTTCTGTAGATTATTAAGGGTAATATTCCCTTTCCCACTTTCAAGCCTTTTTAGTGTGGCAATGCCAACTTCAGAAAGTTCTGCAAGATATTCCTGGTTAATGCCAAGGATATTTTTTCTTTCTTTAATTATGGCGATAAGTTCATTGTTTGTCATTTCGAAATAATGGTTACAGTATCATAAATGATATTTTCAAGTAAAATTAATATATATTTCATATAAAAACAACAAAAAAGAATCTTTTATGATACTTTTAACTTAATAAAACATGAGATTGGCTGCAAAGAACAATAATCGTATCATAAATGATACCGCCTGGATGGATGTGATAATAATTCGTACTATCTGCCATGAGTACATGAAGGTTATTCATTATTCTGCTCGCCTTAACACGGTATGTTGTTAATGGTCTATCTTTGAAAGAATGTATGAACCGATAACATGTGAACCCTTAGCTAATGAAAGACTATACCATAATTGAGCAGGAGTGTCGTGAGACCAGCAGGATTTCTGCTGCAGTAATTGATGAATTTTTGCTGTATTATGCTGCAGAAAAATACAACCTGGAACGTGATCTTAACCTGAAACTCGGTAAATTCATCCATATCACAAAAAGGTTCCCGAAGGAATGGATAAACCGGTTGAAATCCCAATATATTATTCACAAAGTTTTCAAAGCTGAAGGTCTGATTGGGAAGATACTCAACCATGCCGCACTTCAAAGGCTTAACCGGGAGGAAATTGGATTCCTTGAATTTCAGGCAGCGCATCCCTGGAAATTCAGTTTCAGCATCATAAAGGAAATTCCTGCCGATGATTTCTATGTGATGGAAGATGTGTTCAGGGAAGAGGAATATCTTCTTTATTCCCCGGGTATTACCAAAACGCGCGCAGATCAGACTATAATCCTTTGGTTTAATCTGATTGGATTCAACGGATCATGTTGGCAAAGTTACGGACCCATTGGTGCCTACAGGTCTTTTGAACCGGATGATATATTCTTCTTTGCCACAGAAATAGAACCCTGCATTGCCTGCGAAAACGACCTCCTGATCCACCTTGAAAGCAATCCGGTGCCCTACATGATGTTGTTGTCGGGCGCCAATTATCCGCTTGTTTTCAACAAGGAACACCAGATGATTATGTGTACTGCAGAACATGAAGTACTCCATCTTTTTCCAAAAAATCTTTCTGACAGGTTCATAACAGAATACAACAAAGGAATATGCAGGTTATCCCTTAAAAGATGGGCAGTACCTCCGCATTTTTCACAGGCATATTTTAATGAAGCCCAAAGTACGGTGGTACTTTCTGCCATGACCGACAGGGGATTCCAGGCCCTGGTGGAAGGATTTAATGCATACGGTTATGGTTTCCCCGGTGAACCGGATATCAGGGTTCATCTTACCATGATAACAACAGCCTCCGACATCCTCAGGAAAAAAATTAATCTGCTCCCATACGAACATCTGTTTGACAAGGAATCGACTCCCGCACAAAAGGAAGACATTGACAAACTCAACGATCTTTTGAAGCTGGCACTGCCTGAGATCAATGCTGGACGTCAACCCAATATCAAGGCGCTGGCAAAGAAAGCCGGAGTGGATCCGCAGGTGGCAGAAGATGTAATCCGGCACACCATGGAAAGATTGAACAAAATGCAATCATGAAAAGAAAACGTTCCCTATTCCTTAAAGGCTGGCAAAATGGTATGTATAATCTGAAAAAATAATTTGTACTACCTTTGGTATTACCAATAAAAAAGACCTTGTAATCATTTGATATACAAGGTTTTTATTTTAATTCTGTCGGGGTGAGAAGACTCGAACTTCCGACCCTCCCGACACTCCGTGTCGGTATACGCCAGCCAACTGCGCCATACATTAAATTATAAAAGCTGCCTTATATCGGACAGCTTTTATCTCGTCGGGGCGAGAAGACTCGAACTTCCGACCCCTTGCACCCCATGCAAGTACGCTAGCCAACTGCGCCACGCCCCGGATTTATCTGGTGATCTGGTGATTTGTTGATTGAGAGTTACGGGTTTGGGGGGTTAGGGGGGGTGATGTCTTTCAATCAATCCTCATGCCCAAAACAACCTACCCACCACCAAATCAATCAAACCCGCCTGCCGTCGGGCAGGTCATCAAATCATCAAATCAACAAATGTTTTCGGTCGGCAAATATACTTTATCTTTTTAAAATAATGAATAGTTTTAGTGAAATACATATCGGACAGGTTTTTTGATGAGAAGCAAGGTTTGTAAAAGCCAGACCTGCCAAGGTTCTTCAATCAAAAACCCGGTGATCAGATTTTACTTTTGTCCGGTCGGATGAAGAAATTCTTATTTCTTCGAAACAACCTACCGCAAATCCATTCCCGGAATCAATATGCTTGCAGGTGCTTCGCTGACACAACGTACAGAAATACCGGTTTTCTTTGAAATGTCATGTAAATAAGTTATTGTGAAATTGTTGATAAGGCCCAGAGAGTATGCTTCAAATAAACCGGCTTCTGTTGAAGACCACCACAAACCGTTATTCCCCATAGCATCAAACCCGGTTCCACTGCGGAAACCACCGGGAAGTCCCCTGAAATCACTTTCATTACTCGCTTCGTTGGGTATCATCCAGTGTTTCGTGCCGGCTTCCTTGAGTTTGCCGCCTGCAACAGCAAGGCCACCCAGTTCTGTTATCAGATTGTTAAAATCTTCCAGCGTAGGCACATGCCAGCTGTCAGGACAAAGCTTTTCAGTATTTATTGCATACCAGTTATATAAAGCGCCGCAGGTAACGGCAGAATACGCGTTTGATGCGGCGTTGCCGTACCAGCAATACGCCGGTGATGTCAGGCTGCCCCACTCCGTGTTGTCCGTAACCAATGGGATATTGGTTCCATCGTTATACTTTGTTGTCCTCAGGTTTTCATCCATCCATCTCATATCGCCAATTCTCACTGTTCTGTAAAGATTCCCTTCAATATCCGGCACAACGCTTAACAAATGCTCTCCCCTTATCAAACCACTCCTGAACATCTGATTTATAAAATATGCCACCGTAGCCGCATCCAGATCATCGGTCGGGTCAGTGACATTTTTGATTGGCATTCCGGCCGAATCATTTATAGCAAGCACATCCGGCAGTCCCTGCGATTCTGTTATGGCGTCCGTCCTTTCCGCTGTTTTTGCATAAAATGCATAGGGCACACTCAGCAGCTGACCTGTTCCTTCGAGGATATAGGAAGTCCCGCCTGCCGGATCGATTTCAGTTTTTGCAAAATAAGAGCCTGTTGACCAGTCAATGGTGTCAAAATTACCTGAAATCACTGTACCCGAGCCTATTCCGATACTGACAAGGCCATCGGAGCCCGATGTTACAGCGTGTGTTTCAGCATAAACGACTGTTCCTTCCTCTGAACCGCTTATGACCTGAATGCGCATGCCTATTGCCCTGTTTGCCAGCACCCTGTTCTCATGGTCGCGGATCACGGCCTGATATTTCAGCTTTTCAGGTGCCTGAGCTGACATGAGTATGGCAACAAGTGCTAAAACAACAAATATTATTAACCTTTTCATGTTTTTTCAGTTTTTATAATCAATAAAAATTAGTAATGCCAATAAAGAGTTCAAAACAACAACTAAAACGATAATATTACATCCAATCATCCTGCTGAAAATTGCAGTGTTTTATTTTTAACATTTGTCTTCAATCCGGACAGGCTTCCCGATCAAGAATTTGTTGATTATGCTTTGCATAATTTACAAATTCTATGTCGGGACAAAAGAATCAAGAAAAAA
>JAFGTR010000117.1 GCA_016934055.1 Bacteroidales bacterium
ATGCCAATGTTTCTACCATAATGCCGCCCCTCCGGGGCTGGTAGTGTATATGCCGTTGTTCAACCATAATGTTGCTCCTGCCTGAACGACAGGCAGGCCTTCGGAGCTGATGGGGCCTAAGGTTATTTGTATTACTGATATTGCATTTATTTTTACCTGTTTCATTACATTTGATGATGGTTTTTATAAATCCTGAATTCATTATGAACACAAAATCTTCTACCCGAAAAATAGTCATCACTGTTGCTCCTGTTTGTCATACGGGCAAACCCGTGCCTCCTGAAAGCAAAAATCCTCTGTCACCAAAAGAAATTGCTGATGATGTTTTGCAATGCGCAAAAGCAGGAGCAGGCATGGTACACCTGCATACAAGGGACGAAAAAGGAGAACAAACTTTTGATCTTTCTGTTTTCTCGAAAACACTTGACCTGATTTCCGCCAAAAGCGATATAGTGATTCAGGGATCGACGGGTGGGATTTCGAACCTTTCACTGGAAGAACGATGCGTTTGCCTGAATGAACCACGCGTAGAGGTTGCCTCATTGAACATGGGATCAGTGAATTTTGGCGAGACTGTTTATATCAATACTCTACCTGACATACGGTTCTGGGCCAAAAGAATGAAGGAGAAAAGGGTGGTGCCGGAACTCGAAAATTTTGACCTCAGCATGGTGGAGACCTGCTCCCGTTTAGCCCATGAAGGCGTGCTCGACAGGCCTATGCATTATAATTTCTGTCTGGGACCGGGACAGGCCAGTAACCTGACGGCCAATGTCCGCAATCTGGGCACTATGCAGTCGCTGGTTGAGCCCGGTTCTCATTGGGGATTCACCCATGACGGCATGAAAGACTATTCAATGTTGCTCTATGCAGTTTCTATGGGTGCCAGTGTCATCAGGGTGGGCTTTGAGGACAGCTTTTATTATGCTCCCGGGAAAGCAGCCCGTTCAAACGCTGTTCTGGTAGAAAACCTGGTGATGCTGATCAGGGGACTGGGAATTGAACCCGCAACTCCAAATGAAACGAGAGCAATCCTGGGTATTGATAAACTGCGCAGATAAAATACTATGGCAGATCATTTAAAATTTGCTGAAATATATAAAAGGTTTCATTTACCTGACGATGCCGGTTTACGACGTGAAATCGCCGGAATGTTGATTTCAAACCGGATGAAAATGGTCATTCTGGATGATGATCCAACCGGCATTCAAACCGTTCATGGCTGCCTGCTGTTAACCCAATGGGATGATGAAACCCTCAGAATGGCTTTTGAAGATAAGGTGCCCTTCTTTTATATCCTTACCAATTCGCGTTCGATGGATTCCGCAAAGGCTGAATCAGTATGCCGTGAGGTTACAGAAAGTGTCGTCAGATTGAACAGGGCTTATGGATTTCAACTGGTTCTTATCAGCCGGAGTGACTCTACATTGCGGGGCCATTTTCCGCATGAAACCGATACCATAAAGGATGTCCTTTCAGCACATAATATAACATCGGATTTTCCAGTCCTTTTTATTCCCGCTTTCTTTGAAGCCGGCCGCTATACGCTAAACAATATCCACTACATGAGAAACGGGGACGAGCTTATCCCTGTCGGTGAAACTGAATTTGCCCGTGATCATGTTTTTGGATACCATAGTTCAGACCTGGTGAAGTATATTATTGAAAAATCCGATAGCAGAATCACCCGAAATGCTATCGGTTCGATATCAATGGCCGATATAAGGGACAGTGAAATCTGCGAAATCATCAGGATTTTTGAAGATCTTAAAAAGAAAGCGTTTGTTATTGTCAATGCTTTCAGCTATTATGATCTGCAAAAGACATCACTGGCCTTGCTAACCCTGTCACTAAAAAACAGAGAACCGTTAGTTCTGCGCACTTCATCTTCCATGCCAAAAGCTATAAGCGGACTAAAGAATGTACCTTTCCTGATAAAGAAAGATCTTATTAAAATCAACAGACCTGGATTTTTTATCATCGGCTCTCATGTTCAGAAAACAACCGGACAAATCGATATGCTTCTGAAAAGCGGGGAAGTTAAAGGCATTGAAGTTGATGTAAACAGGCTCCCGGAAATCCAGGGTGAAATGTTGATAAAAACGCTGGAATCTGTTCGGGCATGCCTGGAACAGGGGCTTACACCGGTGGTTTATACTTCACGGCGGGAGGTGAGGACAGAGGACAAGAGCGAAAGGTTAAACCTGGGTAAAAAGACATCATCATTCCTGGTTGAGATCATTAAAAAACTGCCTGCCCGGCCTTCGTATATCCTTGCCAAGGGCGGCATCACAGCACATGATATTCTGACAAATGGATTAGAACTGCAATCTGCGAGGGTGGCAGGCCAGATAATGGCAGGTGTGCCGGTTGTGGTAACAGGCAGCAATCATAAATATCCTTCCATGCCCTATATTATCTTTCCCGGTAATGTCGGAGATGAGAATGCGCTGGTAACGATTTTTAATATGCTGAATTAGAATGAGTTTTGTTGATCTGTATCTTCTGATGTAATCACAACAGTTGTTTTGACGCATCAATCCTGGAAAACAGGAACGCGCTGATGACCAGCATGCCTGAGATTATATACAGTGGAAAATTATAATCACCGGTTTTATCCACCAGGTATCCGAAAAGGGAAGCACATGCAAATCCGCCAATATTACCTGCTGTGTTCATGGCTCCCGAAATGGCCCCGCCGTACTTCTTGCCGACATCAAGGCATATGGCCCATGCACAGGGTAACATAAGGTCAATAACCCCAAAACACAACGAAAGAAAAACAAATACCTGTATCTTGCCCGGAATAAAGGCAGCAAGGAACATGAAAATGGCTGATGCTGCCAGGGCTGAAACACCCACTGCACGCCGCCCTGTTCTCAACCCATATCTTGCTGATATTTTATCGCTTAAAAAACCGCCGGATATGTTGCCGATCATGCTCATCAGGAATGGAACAGCAACGGCCCAGTTAAGCTCTTTTAATGCAAATCCTCTGCCCTGTTCCATAAAAGTAGGGAACCACGAAAAGAAAAACCAGGATGCCCAGGCGTAAAACCAGTACATCGACAGGATGATCCAGAACTGCCTGCTTTTCAGTATGCTTCTCCATGGAATGATTATTTTTTCTTTTGTACCGGTTGGTTGTCCGATTTCATCCAGTTCTGATTTTCTGATGCCTTGCACTTGCACGGGTTGATCCCTGTACCATAAATACCATACGGTAACCCAGATCAGTCCAACAGCGCCCAAAATATAAAAAGCCATTCGCCATCCCAGGTGCACAATAACAGGGATTACGACAAACGGCGTTAATGCACCGCCAACCCTGCTGGCAGCCCATATAAAACCTTGCGCTCTGGCTGTTTCTGACTTTGGGAACCACCGACCGATAACACCTGTCATGCACGGATAGGCCCCGGCCTCACCAACACCAAAGAAAAAACGGATGAGCACAAGCGAAACAAGTCCTCCGGCCATGCCCGTAAATCCTGTAAACATAGACCACCACAAAACGATTATGGCAAGGACAGTACGCTGGCCTTTTTTATCACCCCAGGCTCCTAAAGGGATCTGCAGCAATCCATAAGAAAGAATAAAAGCACTTAAGACCCATCCCCATTGCTTCTTTGAAAGGTTTAAATCCTGCATGATGCTCGTGCCGGCCATGGTGATGTTGATGCGGTCGAGGAAGGTGATGACCCCTGCGATCATAAGGAGGATGAGGACTATGTTTCTTTTCTTCATGATAGCGTTACATTGTGTCGTGTTATGCCGAACGCATTTCGTCATGCCGAACTCGATTCGGTACCTCCGATATAGTTCTGTGATATCCTGAAAGAAGTTCAGGATGACGCTTTATGACTGCAATTTCATGCCGGACTTGTTTCGGCATCTCAATGCTCATTCATTTAGAAGCATATCTTTTATATATTTTTTCACCGCCAGCACACCGGAAAGCGGACTTGACAACACGGTTTTACCCGTGACTTCAGCCAGCCTGCCTTCGATCTTTGCCATAGAACCCTGCGCCAGCACAATAAGATCGACTTTATCGGCCACGGCCTCAGAGGCTTTCAATATAAGGTTATCGTGTTTTTCTCTGTCTCCAACCATCACAGCCTGGAAAGCACCCTCAGCCAGACCTTCAACTACCTCTATTCCCCTTTTTCTTTCTATAGCCATGGTTTTCAACAAGGCTACCGTGGGTGCCAGTGTAGTGGGCAGAGTGGCCAGGACACCAATTCTGTCGGCTGTTTCAACAGCTCTGATGGCCATCGGATCATCAATTTTCAGTAAAGGTATTGGTATTATTTTCCTGGCGACCTGGGCAATTTCACCCACAGAAGAACAGGTGTTGAAGATTATATCGGCGCCGGCATCAACAGCCATTTGGAAACAACTCATCAGTCTTTTTGCCACCGCAGGTGTAACGGCATTCTTTTCAATCACTTCCTGGATGAGGCTGTCATCAACAATATGGTTAAGTTTTGCATCGGGGAGATGCTCTTTAAATAATGCGGTCACCGGCTCTACCATGGCCAGCGCCGTATGAACGGCAAAGACTTTAATCATGGTATTTTTGTATTAATTTGTCATAAATTAGTTCCTGTAATTATTATATCGGATGGTTAATACAAATCTAATAAATAAATGACAGGTAATGCCATTCAAATTATCGCTTTGGGTATATGCGATCACCAACAACAATTGCACCTTCATACCGGACTTGATTCGGCATCTCCAGCCACCCCTTATAGGTGTAATGTGTTTGAAACATAACTCTGTTTAGAAAGGGTGTGTTTTTATAATGACAACAGCGCTTGTTTAAAAAAATTCCAAAGCAACCTTTTATCTGTTTATTGCATCTAATAACAAGAACCAAATAATCAAGCATCATGAAAAAGTATTTGATTTTGTCTCTAATTTTTATAATCTCTGCAGGTATTTTCCTGGCCTGTGAGAAATCCGAACCTGTAAAAAATGAGCCCAGGCAAATAGACCTTCTTAAGACAACATCTGAAATCATTGAAGCCGACAAGGCCTTTGGTTTTGAATTGTTCCACGAGGTATATAATAACAGTGAAGAAGTCAATCTGATGATCTCTCCCCTGAGCGTTTCCTATGCTTTGGGCATGACATATAACGGTGCTGCCGGTACAACACTGAACGCTTTTGAAGAAGTGCTTCATTTTAATGAATTAACCAATCAGGAAGTCAACGAAACCTATAAAAACCTTATGGAACAGTTGGTTACGCTGGACGACAACGTTGAGTTCTCCATTGCCAACAGCATTTGGTATAAACTGGGATTTGAAGTATTGTCTGAATTCATTGAGACAAACCAGGAATATTTTGACGCGGCTGTAGAAGAAATTGATTTTTCTGATCCGCAAACACTTGAAACCATCAATCAATGGATCGAAGCCAGGACCAACGGCAAGATCAAAGATATGCTTGACTATATTCCGACTAATACTGTTATGTATCTCATCAATGCCATATACTTCAACGCACAATGGAAGTATGAATTTGATAAAGATAAGACACATGAAGATAATTTCAATTTGGCTGATGGCTCGATTCATCCGACAGATTTTATGATGGTCAACGGGAACTTTAATTATACAACCAATGATGATTTTAAGGCAGTTGAATTACCATATGGTGACAGTGCCTTCAGCACGGTGGTGATGTTACCTGAAGGTGAAAATAAAGTTGATGACATCATCAGCAAGCTGGATATGGAAAACTGGGATGCATGGTTCAACAATTCTGTTATGGAAAATGTCCAGGTTGAATTACCCAAATTCAGGTATGAATTCAAGGATTTGTTGAATGAACCATTGATAAATCTTGGACTTGGTATTGCCTTTTCAGGTGAAGCTGATTTCACCAGGATTAATCCTTTAGGCAGTATTTTTATTTCACGGGTTATCCACCAGACATTTATCGATGTTCAGGAAGAAGGAACCGAAGCTGCCGCGGCAACCATTGTTGAAATGCGTTATGAAAGTGTCATTGACACTCCGATAACGTTCAGGGTTGACAGGCCATTTCTCTACTTCATCAAAGAGAACTCAACCGGGGCCATCATCTTTATCGGAAAGGTCGGAAAACCTGAATACTCTTGAAAATCAATATATTATAAGCTAACACCCTGGCAGGGTGTACCCACCCTGCCAGGGTGTTCAGAAGCTATTCATTATTTTATTATCTATAGATATAATTCCGGCAACAAATTATAAATTTGGTTATTGTACTTTATGATACATGTCCGGAATAAAACAACATTATTCTTTTATTAAAATCCTCACTGGGTCAGATCTTTCACGAAGGCGAATTCCTCTTATGTCTATAAAAAGCAATTTGGAGGGACCAACGGTTTGGTTCACCGGTTGTATGCATGGTGATGAGATTGGAGGGACTGTGGTGATCCATGAAATTTTTAAGAAATTGAAAGGTTGCCTCATAAAAGGCAGCGTATTGGCTTTCCCTTTGATGAATCCTTTCGGCTTTGAAACAGTTTCACGAAATATAATTATCTCGAAAGAAGACCTGAACAGGTCTTTTCCAGGTGATGAGAAAGGTTCTCTGGGAGAAAGAATCGCATCAAAAATCTTTAACTATATTTTGAATTCAAAACCTTCACTGGTTATTGACCTGCATAATGACTGGAACAAATCAATTCCTTATGTGTTAAATGATCCCTCCAGCAACCGGGAAGTTGACCGTGCCAATTATTCTTATTCAGGAATGACAGGCCTTTTGCAAATAGAAGACACCGACAAAATTCATTCTTCGTTAACTTACAACCTTACCCGCCAGAATATTCCTGCCATCGTCCTTGAATTAGGAGAATCCTTTATTATCAATGAAAAGAATATTCTCATCGGCATCAACGCCATCTGGAATATCCTGATGAAACTGGGAATGGTTCCTGAAAATGCGGAATATTACCAGTATCCTTTGCTTAGCCAGATCGGAAATAAAATGCTTCAATATTCAAGTTTGCCATTAAGCTCAACCAGTGGGATTATCAGGTTTACTAAAAAACCCGGTGATATCGTAACAAAAGGACAGAAGATTGCCAGGGTGTATAATGCTTTCGGGAAACAGATTGAGAACATATCCGCTCTGGCAGATGGCATTGTTATCGGCCATACAGACAATGCCCTTGCTTTCCCGGGATCACCGGTCATGGCTTTTGGTATATTCAGTTGAGGCGAACTCCCATAATTTCAGGCCTCTATTTCCAGGTTTGTCATTTCTTCCACAACATTGAAATCATAATCAGGGTATTCATAAACTGACATTCTTGGTTCAGTCTCTCCAATGGAATAACCCCAGATACTTTCGTATTCGCTGATATCTTCCCCGATATCTTCCAGCTGTTGCAAGTATTCACTGATAGATTTGGATTCTATAATGATCACTTTGCCCATTTTATGGATAATAGGACTGTGATTACGGTTTACATCATGGTCGAACTCCAGAATACGCCTTCCGTACCTGGTGATGCCTATTACTCTATATGTGAGGCTTTTGCCAACTCCAGGCAGGTTCAATAAATTGCGGTCAGTGGCCAGAAAAGGGATGGTGGCCTTTTTGCGAAGGATATTGATGTTTTCAACCATGTGTTCTGCATCCAAAGGAAACTCCCTGATGCTGTCATGATATTTTTCGGGAATCAGTCCTATCGCTTTTTCTTCTACTTGCTCTTGTACGGCTCTGGCATTTGTGGCAAAATTGAAGTTGTTCTCCATATAGCCTTTCACCGTAAATGTATAATAGTTCAGAATACCAATGTCATTCAGCACCTGTCTTAATTTGTTAGTATGTCCTCTCCGTGAAGAGGCAGAGGTGAATACATGCTGGTTGGTCACTGTCCATCCTGCAGCAATAAGACTTTTAATACCCTGCTCAACTTCAGGCGTGATTTCCATAGGAGACTCAAAATGAGTTTGAATGATGAACTGCTTAATGCCAATCTCTGATGCCTTTTGTTTGAACTCCTTTAATATTGCCGAAAGTTCCGGTGTGATTCTTTGGGGCAGATAAGCCGGTATTCTCGTACCTAACCTTACCCTGACAATCTCAGCATATTTTTCATCATCTTTTCTTTTTTCATTTGCCCTTTTTTTATTTAAGGTCATCTGGTATGTTGCTTCGAGGATTTTTTGAAGTGATTTGTCCTGGCTCATTAATGCATCTCCTCCGGTAATCAGGATATCTCTGAGCTGTGTGTCCTTTTCCCAGTAATCCATAATTTTTTTTAAACGTTCATCCCATGTCTCACTTGGTTTTAGTTTGTCAAGGTCAAAATTCAGGTTGCCACGCTGGAAATCATACATACGTTGGCATGAAGCACAAAGCCCGCCGCAAGCCCGTCCCATCGTGGCCGGAATTAAAATAGCCACTTCGGGATAACGTCTGTGTACATTATGATGTGTCGGAAGGATCCACCCTGCAGCGTTAGGTTTTCCCGGTTCCACCTTGTCTTCCTTTTCCCAGGCAATGATATGGCCGAATTCATCTACAAGTTGCTTACTGTATAAGATATAATAACGGATGCCCAGGTCGGCGCCAATGGCAAAGTAAGGTACTCTCACATGCAGAAGGGACAAATAATAAGGGTTGATAAAAAAGGGAATGCCAGATTCTTTGGCTTCATAGAGAACCTTCATGGTATCAGGGTCAAGTGAATTGCCAAGCAATTCATTGAGCAATTCAGGCGAACGAACGGCAAATCGAAGGTGAAATTTATAGTCTTCCCACCATTCCAGCATTTTTAAAAACTTTTGTTCCTGTGACATTGTACCGGTGAATTGATAACGGGAATCATTTATCTCTCCCTTATCAATTTTATCGATCAGGATATTGATTATTCTTTCACGGTTTTCCTCTCTGAGCTTTACAATACGCGGATCAAGACCCGATGGATACCTGTCCATCCATTCATCAATCTTTTCTCTTAAGGGCATTTCACATTTATATTCTCCCCTGTATTGTCTGAAGAGGTACAACATATCTTTGAAAAAGGCTGGCTTGGCACCACCGGTTCCATGGGTTACTGCCAGCCATATCATTTTAATGGGATTGCTTACGGCAACTTCGCCTCTCAGATTCAGATCTTCATATTCTTTTCCGGCATTATCAATGTAATCGAGTATTCTTATGATGGCAAAGTCTTTCCAGTTCAGTTTTTCAAATGCTTCACGTCCGCGAACCTCATATTTGTAAAACCGAAAAGCATCCTTTCTGTCTCTCAGGTCAGTCATCAGCCAGTTTCTTACACCGATCAATGCTTCCGTTTCATTACGGGCACTGCGCATGATCTCATCCAGTTTTGGATTTTCTTTTAACAATTGCTTAAGCAATTTGTGTGCTTTCACCGTTATTGCAATCTGATCGAGTTGTGGATAGGCTGCCATTGTTGAAGTTTTTCAGGATTCATTGATTACATATTAAGAAAAGATTTCAAAAAATACAAGCTTTTTATAAGATATCCCATCAAATAAAACTTTTCTGCAGTGTCATATTATGAGCATTATACCATCAAACAAATTTAGTGAAAAAGTAGGTTTTTTTACACCTTTGACACCATGGCAGGGTATACCCACCCTGCCAGGGTGTCTTGCTTGAATTCATCATAAAATGTATGATTCTTCTATATTTGGTAATATAATCTATTATTTTTATAGCGGAACTTTATGACTAAGTAATATGAAAGCCGGAATTGTCATTCTATCATTTTTGTCAGTATGCATCGTATTGGAAGCTCAGGACAAGATTGCATTACAGTATGCTGAACGCCTTGATTCGATGAGGATGAAAGCCACTTTAACACGTCTTGTTTCTGATGAGTTTGCCGGCAGAAAGTCTAATGAAGAAGGATCTTTGCTGGCTGCTGATTATATTATTGGACAATTGAAACAGAACAACATAAAGGAAGGCAACAGGGATTCATATAAACAAAACATAGAAGCTTTTCACAGGGAAAAGCCTGTGAAATATTTCAGACTTGATGATTTTAACTACGATGATTGTTACAGCTACAGTAACAATACCTTTCAGGATTCGGTAATATCTGCGAGCGATATTGTCTTTGCCGGATACGGTTTGTATCATTCTACATTCAATGATTTTGCCGGAATTGACATAAAAGATAAGATCGTAATGGTCGTGGAAGGCGATGGCCCAATCAACAAATACGGTGTGCGATGTCATAGTGCCTCAGATGTTCCTAATATGAAGTATATTGAATCGCAGAAGCCTGTTGCGGTTTTAATTGTGAAACCGGGATTCAGGACTTTTAGCACATATTCTTCAAAAAGCCTGCATTTCTATTCAAACCGCGACAACGAATCACTGCCGAGGGCCCGGATAAATGAACTTCTGGCTAACAGGATTCTTGAACCTGTTGATAAAACCATAAAACAGTTACAGTATGAAAGTGAATCCGGTTGCAAATCACTTTCTTTTGAATTTAATAATGAATTTGTTTTCAATGGTGACAATTCCTATCGATTAGCTGATGTCAGCAATATCATAGGTGTCATAGAAGGCTCTGATTTAAAAGATGAGTATGTGGTACTTAGCGCTCATTACGATCATATTGGAATAACTCACAGAGGTAAAATCTATTACGGAGCTGATGATAATGCTTCAGGCGTATCGGTGGTTATGGAAATAGCCCGTGTTATGAATGAGGCTGAAAAAGCAGGAAAAGGACCACGCCGGTCTGTTGTTATCCTTTTCCCGAACGCTGAGGAGGATGGATTATATGGGTCAGGTTATATGTTGAAAAACCTGTTTATCCCCTCGAAAAAACAATTGCCTGCGTAAATATTGATATGCTTGGACGTATTGGTTCAGAGATTGAAGATGAAAATGAAAAGAGAAATTATGTCTATGCATTGACCGGTACAAGAAGATTAAACGAATCTTTGTTTGGCATTCCTGACAGCATCAATGAAATCTCAACAAATCTGTCGGTTCTTTCCAGTGACGGTTCTTCCTATGGAGGATTTTACAGCCGTTCAGATCATTATAATTTCCACAGGAAAGAAATTCCATCTATCTTATTTACCAATGGAAGTCATGAAGATCTGCACAAAACGACTGACACAGAAGAAAAAATCGATTACAGTTTGATGTTGCAGCGGTCAAAGCTGGTATTTCTTACTGTCTGGGAGTTGGCTAATAATCCAACCCCATTCAAACAGCCGCAAATTGAGATTGAAGATATACAAATGGATTAGTCAGGCCGGCATAGGATGTATGTGGCATGCTGAATTTAAGAAACGAGACAGGGAATAAACCCGTTAATCAATAATCATTTGAATTCAAATTCTGTGAATATTGATTCATGCCTAATTTGTAATGCTAATGTATTGTGTTTTGAAAAGGATTACAGATGCTCATTATTTTTTTGTTATTTGACAGCAGATTCTTTTTTAGATATAAATATTAATTTACTGTTTCCCAGGTCTTTTGATGTGGCCAGTGCAATGCCCCGGTTCCCTTTTTTATCTACAGCGTTATAAAAATGATAGACAATGTCATTATGTTTTATTACGCATGATTTATGGGCAAAAAGCCCGTCGTATTCTTCCGATGGCTCAATAAGATTCGGACCGTTCCAATCTGTCCAGTTTACCAGGTCATAAGAACAGGCAAAGCGGTTAAAGGCTGCAGCATCCTGGTCAGGCCAGAAAGCCCCGAAATAGAACATTACATAAATTTTTCCGATCTTTTGAATGACGGCATCACCGGAGATGCCCTTATGATGGTTTATAACCGGTTCGTTATCGTATCGTTTCCAGTGAACCATGTCATCAGATACGGCCATACTAATGCGTTCTGCTCCTTTGGCTGGATTAATGCTGTCGCCACGGGCGTTGTAATACATCACAAACCGATAACCGGTTAGCTTTTTTTTATCCTGAATAACTGAGCTTTTATAGATGGTGCTGTTGTCATACCAGCGTGCATCGGAATCATTCGGCATGATCACAGGTTCCGGCAGTCGCTGCCATATATGTGCAGCTGAGGGTTCTTTTTTAGTAAAAGCAATGCCGATGGATAGCTGCCCTCTTTCATAACCACGTGAGTTACCTCCAAAATAGCTCATCCAGTATTTCCCATTCCAGGAATTGATCGAATAGTCATCACCCCATTGATAATTGATCAGTGAAAGGTATCCGGCTTTCTGGTTCATATCCCAGTCGGTTGAATCACTGAACTCTAAAATCTTACCTTTAATACTCCAATTGATAAGATTCTCACTTTCTGCCAACCATGTCTGGTATCCGCGACCGTCAAAAACAATGTAAGACATAAACCACCGGTTGTTTTTTCTGAAGATGGTTGGACAGTCTATTTTATAAGTATTGCTGTCAGGAACCATGATGAGCCCGTATTTATA
>JAFGTR010000002.1 GCA_016934055.1 Bacteroidales bacterium
CATAACAACCATAACCTGCTTAGCCGGCAGGCAGGCAATCACAACAATCACAACCGACAACCAAGAACCAAGAACCTAGACAAAAGAAAAAAGATCAAAGATCGAAGATCAAAGAAGGCTGAAAACTTCATGATTTCCAGACCATCAGACCAGAAGACCATCAGACCAGAAGACTAACAGACCGCATGACCGCATGATCACATGACTATATGACCTGACGGCAGGCAGGCTGACTACTGCCAGCAATTACTACGCATAAAACTCTCCGGCAAACAATTCAACGATTCTGTCTGCTGTATGACCGTCCCATAATTCCGGGGTGCTCGGCACAGCTCCGTTGGCCAGAGTTTTTCTGAACTCGTCGCGGATACGATCTACATTGTTGCCGACAAGAACTGATGCACCACCATGTTCACGAAGTGTTACAGGCCTTTCGGTATTCCAGCGGAGTGTAAGGCACGGAGTACCCAGTACGCAGCATTCTTCCTGCAACCCGCCACTGTCTGTAAGCATAATTTCAGCATCCATGTTAAGGCGCAACATATCGTGATAACCCAGGGGATGAAGCAACACCAGGTTGGGATGAGTCAGTGCTTTTTCCCACAGATTATAAGTTTTTATTTGTTTAATAGCACGTGGATGGATAGGCCAGATCAGGGGCATCCTGCCGGCAACTTCTTCCAGGAGCAAATTAACTAAAGGTTCCAAGACTTCCTTATGGTCCACATTGGAGGGACGATGCATGGTCATCAGCGCATAGGGCCCCGAAACCTGATTCTGTGACCCGGGTTTTTCTTCATTTTTTATGCTGTTTTTCTGAACAATATCCTGAATATTGATATTGGCGGCCCTTTCCCGGTTTGCTTCCAATGTATCAATCATAATATTGCCGACAAAACGTATCTTTTCTTCCGGCACACCCTCTTTTCGCAGATTATCGCCTGAAATCCTGTCAGGGGTCAGCAAAAGGTCTGAGAGTCTGTCGGTAACAAGGCGGTTGATCTCCTCAGGCATGGTCATGTCACCTGACCGAAGACCGGCTTCCACATGACAGCACCTGATGTTCTCCTTCTTTGCTGTAACTGAACAGGCGAGCGTTGCGTTTACATCGCCAAGCACAATGACCCAGTCAGGTTTATGCTCACGCAATACTTTTTCAAAAGCGATCATGGTAAGGCCTACCTGTTCGGCATGAGAACCGGACCCTATTTCCAGGTTAATATCGGGTTGGGGTATGTTAAGATCCTGAAAAAAGGACTCGGAAAGTCTCACGTCGTAATGCTGTCCTGTATGTACAAGAATATGCTCGATAGGCTTTCCTGTATTATTACTGTTGTGCTTTTTGATAGAAGCCACCAGTGGGGCTATTTTCATAAAATTAGGGCGTGCGCCTACTACAGATACAATTTTCATAATTACAAGTTAAAATTTCTATTTCTATACGTAAATATTTTCGGATCGGATGCAAAAATAATTATTTAAATGGATGCAAATATTGAAAGCCTTTAATAAAAGGCCTTTATATAACTGTTTTAAAAGGACATATATCATGAAAAAACATCCTTTTATAGTGAATATCTTTATTCTTACCTTCTAACGGGGACAATTAATCAAAAAAAAAGCCATTGACACATAAACCGGCAATTTCCATATTTTACCCCGAACGTTTATGACATGGCCCTTATCTTTTGTCTTTTGTCTTGATTCTTGGTTGTCGGTTGTGATTGTTGTGATTGCCTGCCTGCCGGCTAAGCAGGTTATGGTTGTTATGGTTGCTTAATACATTTTCTTTGATCTTTGATCTTTGATCTTTGATCTTTGTTCTTTGTTCTTTGTTCTTTGATCTTTGTTCTTTTGTCTTGATTTTTGGTTCTTGTTTCTTGATTCTTGATTCTTGTTTCTATTATCATTAATCAATTTTTTAGTTCAAAAAGATTTTTATATTTGTCACCTTAGTAACTAAAACCTGATATTATGTTCAAAGGACACCCCAGGGGATTATTTATTGCCTCCCTTGCCAATATGGGCGAGCGCTTTGGTTTTTACACCATGATTGCCATTTTTACCTTGTTCATACAGGCAAAGTATGGCTTTGATGCCGCAAAAACAAGTCATATTTACTCATATTTTCTTGTTGCGGTATATTTTCTTCCGTTAATAGGCGGTATTATTGCCGACCGCTGGCTTGGTTACGGACGAACAGTGACCTTAGGTATCGTCATTATGTTTATTGGATATCTGTTGCTTGCGTTTCCTTCAAAATACGGCACAGGCTTATTTTCAATTTATATTGCCCTGGGTGTTATTTCGTTTGGCACCGGCCTTTTTAAAGGGAATCTGCAGGCACTGGTTGGTAATCTGTATGATGATCCCAAATACAGCGCAAAAAGAGACAGTGCTTTCAATATCTTCTACATGTGCATCAATATTGGAGCCATGTTTGCGCCAACAGCTGCAGAAGCCGTTAATAATTTTATTCTGAAGGCCAGTAATTATACCTACGATGGCAGAATTCCGGCTATGGCACACAAGTTTATTAACGGGACCCTTTCCGCACCTGAAGAATACCTGTCAATTGCACAAATACAGGATCCTGCAGTAACGCTTGATTCCTTAAGAATCTTTTCAGAGAATTATCTCAATCAGCTTTCACAATCCTATCATTACGGTTTTGGCGTTGCCTGCATCAGTCTTATCATATCAATGGCTATATTTCTGGGCTTCAGAAAACATTACAGGCATGCTGATGTTACGGAATCCAAAAAAATTAAGAATAATGATAAAACTGCCGCAATAGAGCTCACACCGGCTCAGTTCAAAGAGAGAATTATTGCATTGCTGTTGGTTTTCGGGGTTGTCATATTCTTCTGGATGGCCTTTCATCAGAATGCAGCTTCTATGACATATTTTGCCAGGGATTATACAGCAACGAGCGTTGGTAAATTCACCAATATTTTCTTTGACCTGTTTACATTATTATCAGTTTTCTTTGCTGTATTGGGATTGATTTTTGTCTTTCGGAAAAAGTCTTCTTCGACGGTACGGCTTATTGGCGGAATTGCCTTTGTTGCCTTTGCTGCCATTGCTGTATACAGGTTCTGGAGTTTTCAGGAAACCAATCCTTTTACACCCCAGATGTTCCAGCATTTTAATCCTTTCTTAATAGTGGTTTTAACGCCTGTCGTTATTGCTTTCTTCGGCTGGCTTAACAGGAAAGGCAAAGAGCCTTCAGCACCTAAGAAGATAGGTATCGGTATGGTCATAACCGGTATTGCCTTTATTTTGCTCGTGATTGCATCCATAGGTCTGCCAAGTCCAAAATCCCTTGGTGGCCTTGCTGCCCCTGATGCTTCAAGGGTTTCAACCTATTGGCTAATTTCCACATACCTTATTCTTACGATTGCGGAATTGTTTTTAAGTCCCATGGGCATCTCATTCGTATCAAAGGTTGCGCCACCCAAGCTGAAAGGGCTTATGCAGGGTGGCTGGCTTGCAGCCACGGCTCTCGGTAATTACCTTATGGGTGTGGCGGCAGGACTCTGGGACTTTTTACCCCTGTGGATGCTCTGGAGTATTTTTGTGGTATGTTGTCTGTTGGCTGCCACTTTTATCTTCTCCATACTGAAAAGGCTGGAGAGGGCAACGGCAGGTTAAAATTATCAGGAATATATTAAAAGCTGCATGAATTTGATCATGCAGCTTTTTCTGTATATAAAAAACGGGTAAATATTTTACAGACATGTTTGTTTGTTTTATGAATTCTCATTAATCCGCTAAACAGATAATTTTGAATAACTGTATCAGTATTTAATAAATAATCCGATTGCAAGTGTTAATAATAAGGAGTAACTTTCATATAAATTTATATCATTTGATATAACCATTTACTGGTATCCTCGTATATGAGTAAGCTAATCATACTTTTAAATTAAATTGATATGTTTATGAAAAAATTTAACCGATTCTTTATCAGATCATTAATCCTGATCGTTATTTCGTTTTTTGGCTTTGCTGTGCAAGGGCAGATAATTTTCACATCTACTCCGGATACAACGGCAACATTAAACGAAACGTATAACTATGATGTTAATGTAACTGCTAATCCCCCGGAAGTTACCTTTTCACTTGTTGAAAAACCTGCCGGGATGGTCATTAATGGATCAACCGGGGTCATTGACTGGACTCCGACGAATATTAATCAGGGAGGCAAAGTTATTGTAAAGGCAACCAATACTGCAGGAGATTACACCCAGCAATTTTATGTATTCGTAACCAATGCCATTGAATGCCCCGACCTGTTGAATTCCTACTGGGATATGGATAATGTAAACGGTGACACCACCATATTTTATGACAACGCTAATAGCTATGACGCCCAGTATGGCGGAGGAGATGTTAAACCAGGGTTGGTAACCGGGAAAGTCGGAACAGCCATCCAATTAGAGCCACAGGGAGTGGCCAATACCTTTCTTCAGGTCGCCGATGAAGATCAGTATGAATGGATGTATGATAATGATTTTAGTATTTCACTTTGGTTTAAAAACAAACCTACAGGCATACCTTCACAAACAGAGGTCTTTATTGGCCGGGTATACGAATCCGGATCATGGTGGTTTGGCTGGAATAATACAACCCGGTTTGTTGAGGCTTTGCTTGTTGACGGAAGCGGAGATACAGCAGTAGCTTATAAAGATGTTGCGGTTAACGATACATTATGGCACCATGCCGTTTTGGTATATGAAGGTTCAAACGCCGGGACAGATTATATACGCATATATCTGGACAAAGCGGTTAAAACCACATATAAAAGTTTTAACACGGGACGTTTCGACGGAACAGGAATAGTGACGATTGGGTATTGGGACAGATTCGGAACAAATAAGTATCCGTTCTCGGGATGCCTTGATGAAATGGCTATTTTTGACCGCGCACTCTCAGCAGATGATGTTACGCAACTATTCAACAGGGCTGCTGCAGGAAATCCTTTATGTCAGGCAGGAAATTATGCTCCGCTCTTCACAACAACACCGGTAACAGCCGTAAATGAAGACAGCCCGTATGTCTATACAGTGGAAGCCAGGGACTATGAAAATCAATCACTAACCTATGGGGCAACTGTTTTGCCCAGTTGGTTAAATTTCAATACTGACAGTCGTTTACTAAGCGGAACCCCTGATAACGATAACGTTGGTGATACAACTGTCACAATTCTTGTTTCAGATGGAGTGGATACTGTTGATCAGAGTTTTACCATAACTGTAGCTAACGTTAATGATTTGCCTGAATTCACTTCTACAGCTCTCACATCGATTGATGAAGATTCAGCATACAGTTATACAGTAACAGCCATTGATGTTGATGAAGGCTCCAGCATAACCTTATCAGCACCGGTATTACCCGGCTGGCTCTCATTTGATCCTGTAACAGGTTTACTGAGTGGAACACCTACAAACGAGCAGGTTGGCACTTCAGCCTCAACAGATCATAACGTTACCATCCGGGCAACGGATAATACATCTGCATCTACTGACCAGGCCTTTGTCATCACAGTGTTAAATATTAACGATGCTCCGGAAATTACTGCAAAAGCCAGTCTGAGCACCGATGAAGATACACCTGTTGAAATTACACTGGCACATTTGACAGTAACAGATGTAGATGACGTTTATCCTGATGATTTTACCTTAACAGTAAAAGATGGTGACGACTATACCTTTACAGGTAACAACGTTACTCCTGCACAGGATTACTTCGGTACGCTATCGGTTAATTTTGATTTGTCCGACGGATCAGCAACGATATCAGATGTTTATACAGTCACTGTCAATGCAGTCAATGACCTTCCGGTATTTACTTCTACCCCAAAAACAACAATACTGGAAGGCACATTATACACCTATGTTGTTTCAGCCACGGATGTTGACCTTGATGAACTGACCTACTCAGCCGTTAAGAATCCATTATGGTTATCTTTTGATCCGGGCGAGCGTGTATTTGCAGGAACTCCGGGAAATACTGATGTCGGAACAGATTCTGTTGTCGTAGAAGTTAATGATGGTACCTCCAGCGTATATCAGAAATTCACCGTTACTGTTGATCCTGCATCAGGTATCTGGGATAACACAGGTTCCAATGCCCTTATTTCGGCAATTTACCCTATACCTGCTACCGACATGCTGTATCTGAAGCTAAACAACACTGCAAGTGGAAATATTGAAATCATTGATTTCACAGGAAAGGTGGTTAAATCAGGCATTACATTTGCATCAGACACACAGATTACACTTAATTTAAGTGCGCTAAAAGCAGGTGTTTATTTCTGCAGGATAACTGCCAATGAAGAAACACAGGTGATAAAATTCATTAAAGAATAACAACATTGTTTTCACTGAAATCATTCCGCCTCCGGGCGGAATGATTTTTTTATTGATAATATCCTATATTATATGAATTTCACAGCAGATAAAAAAATTCCCATTCCACTCTTTTTTGTTTCATTAATCTTTGTTCTTACTTTTCAGAAAATATTCTCTCAAGAGCCTTTAAGAATTATGCCGCTTGGCAACTCCATAACTTTTGATGCCCGAATATATGAATCCCGTGGGGACTGGGAAAAGATATCATATCGTTATACATTACATCAATTGCTTACAGGAGATCAATTTAAAATAGATATGGTGGGTTCAAGAAGAGCGGGCTGGGCTTATTTTGACGATTGTGATAATGCAGGATGGCCGGGAATAAGAGATGGTCAGCTTGCAGATATTATTGAAAGCGGGACTACCGCACAGCCTTTTGGTAAGATAACCAATGGTCCGTATCTTGATTATTATCCTGCTGATGTCATTCTACTTGAGATTGGGACAAACGACATTCTTGCCAATGATTATAATACAGTCGCTGATGTTGCCCGGCTCCTGGATGCTGTTGACGACTATGAGCAAAGAACAGGGAAAGCTGTGCTGGTTATTCTTGCTCAAATCATAAGTCTGCAAAATTATGCCTGTGGAACAGAAACACGCATTGTCACATATAACGCTCATCTTGAAACACTGGCCGCAAACCGGATCAGCGCAGGTGATAAAATCATACTGGTGGATATGGAATGCGGAGCAGGCATAAATTACTATTCATCTGACATGTATGATGCCTATCATCCGGGTCCATCCGGATATGATAAAATGGCCAGCGTCTGGCATAATGCGCTTAAATCGCTAAGCACTCCCCCAACTGTTTCAGACATACCCGATAAAACTGTTACAGAAGGCACGAACTTTCCAAATATTTACCTTGATAATTATGTTTATGATCCTGATGATCAGGATTCAGATATTACCTGGTATATTAGTCCGTCTGAACCGGAACACTTTACTGTGACTATTGATGCAAACCGTATCGCCACTGTTACAGCAAAAGATCCTGACTGGAACGGAACTGAAAACATAGCATTTATAGCCGCTGATAAAGGAAGGATAGTTCCAAACCTCAGAAGATATGATGAAGACATGGCTTCCTTTACTGTAACACCGGTTAACGATCCTCCGGTTATCCTGGAACAGATTACAAATTTAACAATGCAGGAAGATTCGTCCCTGGATCTCGTTATCTCATATCTTGATGTGCAGGATATTGATAACCCGCCATCTGATCTGACAATTACGGTAAAAAGCGGGACAAACTATACATTCTCCGGCAACCGGATCACACCTGCTGCTGATTATAACGGGAACATCACTGTAAACGTTGCGGTTAATGATTTGCAAAGCCAGAGTACAGAATTCCAAATGCTTGTCAGCGTAGACCCCGTAAACGATCCTCCACAATTAATGCTTCCTTTTGACAGGACTGCAGATGAAAATATCTTATATGAACAAAACATCACCATATCAGACATTGATGATGGTGATATGTTAACCATGACACCTGTGATTTTACCCTCCTGGTGCAATTTTAACAGCCAATCCGGAAGATTATACGGGACACCTCTGAAATCACATACAGGAGATCATCTTGTTAAGATCAGGGGCAGTGACGGGACAGTCAATATCGATTCATCTTTTTCAATAACTGTAAATAAAGCCAACAATAAACCCTATATTACGTCAACGCCTCCCGATAAAGCATATGTAGGAAGTCAGTATTCATACGAGATAACAGCACAGGATGACGACCAGGAAGATATTTTAGCTTTTTTCTCACCGGAAATTCCATCCTGGCTGCAATTCCAGAATGAAACCGGCCTGTTGACCGGCATTCCGTTAAACAGTCTGATTGGCTTATATGATGTTTCACTTGGTGTAACTGACGGAAAAGACACTACCCTTCAGGATTTTGTAATTCAGGTGGCCATGCCTTCCGGTATCAACGGAATCATAAAAGATGAACTGGTTATCTTACCTAATCCGGCCGGGAAGACTGTGAACATTTATTGCTCCGAAGGAATAAGTTTTTCGTCTGTAGAATTCTATAATTTATCTGGCGAACTTGTTTTCAGTCGTAATTCATTCCCTTATGAAAAATCCAATACTGTCAGACTTGAAAGTCTCAACATTATGCCAGGCATTTATATATGCAGGGTATTAACTTCAGAAGGGATTAAACAGACAAAGATCGTTTTCAGGTAAGATCTGATGTATTCAAAAAAATAATCCCCGATAAAATAAAATTACACAATTATATGTTACCGGGGATTATCTTTTTTACTGACATCTCGTTACTGTCAATTAATGGAATATATAACATTGTTGATAAAAATACCACCTGAAATTTTAATGAAAATAACAACCTTTGCCGACAGTTTGAGTATAATAATGATAGTTTTAATGACAGATATTTTTTATGTTATTTAACTCCCTTGAATTTATTTTCTTTTTACCTGCTGTTGTGGCTCTGTATTTCCTATTGCCGCACCGTTTCAGATGGATATTGCTGGTAATCGCCAGCTATTACTTTTATATGTGTGCCAATGTTAAATACGTGGCCCTTCTTTTCGCTGCAACCATCATATGTTATTTAAGCGCCATTTGGATCTCACGATCAGCCAACCGATTGATCAGAAACGGATTGCTTATCCTCACCCTTATACTTTTGTTAGGACCATTGTTTTTCTATAAGTATTTCAATTTTTTCAGCGGTGCATTTAACAGCACGCTGGAACAATTCAATATATTTTACAAATTTCCGTATCACAATTTTCTGCTCCCGGTTGGTATATCATTTTATACTTTTCAGGCACTGGGTTATACAATCGATGTATATCGGGGAAATATCCAACCGGAATACCACCTGGGAAAATTCGCCGTTTTTACTTCATTTTTTCCGCAATTGCTGGCGGGTCCAATAGGGCGTGCAGCATCCCTTATGCCCCAGTTTGAGAAGAAGATCAGTTTTAATTATACTGACATCCGCGATGGCCTGACTTTGATGATCTGGGGTTTCTTTAAAAAGGTTGTAATTGCCGACAGGTTGTCGGAATACGTTAACATGGTTTACGATAATCCACAGGCATATGATGGAGGACATTACCTGATAGCCACCCTGTTTTTTGCTGTACAGATCTATTGTGACTTCTCAGGTTATACCGACATTGCCAGAGTAAGTGCCAGAATGATGGGGATAAATTTAATGTTGAACTTTAAGCTTCCTTACCTGGCCACATCGATCCGTGAATTCTGGCAACGCTGGCATATCTCATTAACAACATGGTTTAGGGATTACATTTTTTTACCCATATCAATTGCCATTTCCAGGAAAATTGAAAAAGAAAAGGTTTTGTTTATCAAGACTGACCTGTTCATATATATCATCGCCAGCGCCGTAACCTGGTTTGTAACAGGACTATGGCATGGCGCCAATTATACTTTTATTGTCTGGGGTCTTATTCATGGATTTTTCCTTGTCATGTACCAATGGCTTCATAAAAAAAGAATCAGGGTTCAGAAAAAAATAGGGATACGCAGTAATAATACTGTTGTTACCATTATCGAGACTTTTGTGACCTTTTTCATTGTAACATTTACCTGGATATTTTTCAGGGCTAATACCATAAGCGATGCTTTTATGATCACAGGAAAAATCTTTGACTTTTCAGCCGGGCACGTTATCAATCTGTTTAAATTCCCTGCTGACTTTTATATTGCCTTTATCAGCATCGGGCTGTTGTTGTTGATAGAAATACTGGAAGAATACAACCAACTGGTTAAAAAGTTGCATACTTTTATAAGACCTGTGAAATGGGCTATCCTGATTGCACTTGTTCTGGCTGTATTTATACTGGGCAAATGGGATTCGGCTGATTTCCTGTATTTCCAATTTTAAATGTTTCACTGATGAACGAAAAAGCACTTAGATGGATCATTAACATAGCAGGCGCCCTTTGTATTTATGCATTTCTGGCGGTCCGGAGTGAGCCTTTGTTTAATTTTGTTATGCTGGAAAAGGTCATCCCTGAATATTGGGAAAATACCAAATACGGGGAGCTTTATTATTTCAATTTTATAAGGCATTTCAGGGAACAAGGGCTGCCTAAGCATATTCAGAAATATCGTCACACTGAAAAACATCCCAACGTCCGGGATGCTGATATCCTGATGTTCGGAGACAGTTTTCTCGATTTCTCAAGGATGGTTACTTTCCCTGAAAGGCTCAGTGATTCCCTGCACAAGAAGGTCTATTATGAAAGGTTTTTCAACGACCACAGACCACTGGTCTATCTTGATAAATATGATTACTCAAACAATACACCGAAACTGGTAATCTACGAATCGACAGAACGCTATATTCCGCACCGGTTTAACCAACCTCATGAAACATACTATGTTCAGGATTCAAGGAGTGCCATCCGGAAAAAAATTGCAGATGTAAAAGACTGGTTTTTCAGCAAAGGCTCAGAGGTAAAATATAATGCTTTGCTAACCAGAAGTATTTTTTCAACACATTTGTATTCGGCCATTGCCACGCTGAAATTTGATGCGTTTGGTTATATTTCTCCGCAAACCCCGGTTTATTCTCTCAACCAGAAAGAGCCCTGGCTGTTTTACTGGGAGGAAGTAGATTCCCTCTCAAGTCAGGGTTACTATTATATGCATACTGAAGAAGAGATCAATACTTATTGTGATAATATTGCTGATCTGCGGCATAAACTGAAAGACATGTATAATCTCGACATGGTTTTTCTGCCCATACCATCGAAATATACCATATATCACAAACTCATCAACAACGATCCTTATAATAACTTTCTGCCCCGTCTTTACGAAGGGCTTGCCCACAGGGGCGTTCCAACCATCAGGTTATATGATGATTACAGAAATGCAACAGAAGTACTGTATTACGGGACTGACACACATTGGAATATAAAAGGACTGGATATTGCCCTGAATAAAACCCTGGAGTATATCAAAAGCTTGAAGGTCAACAACTATTTTGCTTTTGATTCAACCCATAAGACATACAAATTAAATTAATAAAAATGAAAGCAGTTTTACTTGCCGGCGGATTTGGCACAAGAATCAGTGAAGAAAGTGGCATTCGTCCGAAACCCATGGTTGAAATCGGAGGGAAACCCATATTGTGGCATATCATGAAAATTTATTCTCATTATGGTATAAATGATTTTATCATATGCCTGGGATATAAAGGGAATATCATTAAAGAGTATTTCTCAAATTATTTTCTTTTTAACTCCGATGTAACCTTTGATATGAAAAACAACAATATGAAGGTTCATAAGATGCATTCCGAACCCTGGTCAGTGACTCTTGTTGATACCGGTGAAAACTCCCTTACCGGCGGGCGTCTTAAAAGAGTAAAAGAATACATTGGGAATGAAACATTTTGTATGACTTATGGTGACGGTGTCAGTGATATCAATATTAACAATCTCATCATGCACCATAAAAACCAGGGCGTTTTGGCCACTCTCACCTCTGTAAGACAACATGGTCGTTTCGGCGTTTTCAACCTGCACCCGGGCGAATCAAAAATAAAGTATTTCAAAGAGAAGCCTAAAAATGACGGTGATGATACGGCATGGATAAACGGCGGTTTTTTTGTCCTTGAGCCCAAAGTGCTTGATTATATCGAAGGCGATCAAATGTCTTTTGAAAGAGAACCTCTGGAAAAGCTTGCTGCCGATGGCCAGTTGTGCGCTTTCAGACATACCGGCTTCTGGCAGCCCATGGATACCCTGCGCGATAAAAATCTTCTTGAAGGGCTTTGGCAAAGTCCGTCACCGCCATGGAAAGTATGGAGCTGAAAATTAGTTTATCAGACAGTGAAGATCGCTGGGAATAAGAGTTCCAAAACTTTTTTGTTATTGAATTAATAGTTTAAGTTTACCAATAAATACATTAATATATCATGAAAATAATAATAGCAGGCAATATGGGTTATGTAGGCCCAAGTGTTACCAATCAGTTACGTAAAACCTTCCCCGATGCACAATTAATCGGTTTTGATATTGGCTATTTCGCCCATTGTCTATCAAACGCCGACTTGCTGCCTGAAGCCAGACTTGACAGGCAGATATTCGGAGATATCCGGAAATTTCCCGAGCAACTGCTTGAAGGCATTGATGCTGTGGTCGATCTTGCTGCCATATCAAACGATCCGATGGGCAACAAATTCGAGGAGATCACTCTCGATGTTAACTACCGTGCAGCTGTTGAACTGGCTAAAAAAGCCAAAAAAGCCGGTGTTAAAACCTTTGTGTATGCTTCAAGTTGCAGCATGTACGGAGCAGCCAGCGATTATCCGAAGAAAGAAGAAGATGAGCTCAATCCGCTTACGGCTTATGCCCGTTCAAAGGTATTTGCTGAAAAGGAACTGGCCCCGCTTGCCGGGGATAACTTTAAGGTTACATGTCTGCGCTATGCCACAGCCTGCGGATTCAGCAACAGGCTCAGACTCGATCTGGTGTTGAACGACTTCGTAGCCGGCGCACTCATCAACAAGGAAATAAGCATACTCAGTGACGGTTCTCCCTGGCGGCCCATGATCAACACAAAAGATATGGCAAGGGCAGTGGAATGGGGTATTGTTCGCAGAAAAGAAAACGGTGGTAACTTTATTGCCATCAACACAGGCTGCAATGAGTGGAATAACCAGATAAAACCCCTGGCTGAAGCTGTGGCCAATATAATACCCGGATGTAAGGTTTCTGTCAACCCGGAAGGAGGTCCTGACAAAAGATCATATATGGTCAATTTTGACCTTTATAAAAAACTGGCCCCTGATCACCAGCCCATTCATGATTTGGCAACCACTATACAGGAGCTGAGAGATAACCTGACAGCCATGAATTTCAATGATCCCAATTTCAGGGAGTCGAAATATATCCGGCTTAAGGTGTTAAACGGGCTTCAGGAGAAAGGTTATCTCAACCAGCAACTGGAATGGATCCGCTAATTTTAATATAAAACATCATGATATTTAATGAATTATCCCTTAAGGGAGCCTTCCTGGTAGAAGTGAAAAAAATTGAAGACGAGCGCGGTTTTTTTGGCCGTGCCTGGTGTAAAAATGAATTTCTGGAACACGGACTGAATCCTGACTTCGTCCAGCTTAACACTTCCTTTTCAAAGAAAAAAGGCACAATCCGCGGTATGCATTACCAGGTTGATCCTTACCAGGAAGTGAAATTCATACGATGTACACGTGGAAGCATATACGATGTCATTGTTGACCTCAGGCCTGATTCTCCAACCTTTATGAAATGGGTGGGCAGTGAGTTGACAGCCGACAATTACCGCATGGTATATGTCCCGGAAAATTTCGCCCATGGTTTTGTTACGCTTGAAGATAACAGTGAAGTTTATTACCCGGTATCACAGGTTTATACGCCTGGGGCAGAAAGAGGAGCCCGATACAACGATCCGGGATTTAACATTCAATGGCCTGTGGAGATTACGGTTGTTTCACAAAAAGACCTTTCCCATCCCGATTTTGATCTTTCAAGACTTCAATAATAATAAACATTAAAAATAAATATGAGACATACACATTGCCCCAATTGTTACAGCCCTGACATCGAAGACTTTTTCACGATTAAGGACGCCCCCGTTCACAGCCTGGCTATTATGAAAGATTACAACGAGGCCATGAATGTTGAACGCAAAGATATTACCATGGCCTTCTGTAATCATTGCGGATTTATCTTCAATTCCACCTTTGATACTTCTATTGATTATTATACCAAAGGTTATGAAGACCAGCAGGGTTTCTCCCCCACTTTTCTCAAGTTCCTCACAGGTGTTACAAACCGATTTATTGACAGGTACGATATTAAAAATAAATCTATTATTGAGATAGGTTGCGGTAAGGGCGATTTTATATCGCTGATCTGTGAGCTCGGCAACAATAAGGGTATCGGCATTGATCCGGCCTGGGTACCCGGCCGTACAAAGCCCAATCCGAATGTACAGTTCATCCAGGAATTCTATTCCGAAAAACATGGTGATCTGCAGGCAGACTGCATAAGCTGCAGGCATACACTGGAACATATTCACGGCACCGGCGATTTTATGAAAACGATACGAAAATCCCTGGGCCAACGCGAAGATGTCATCCTTTTCTTTGAAATTCCCTGCATTGTCAGAATTCTTAAGATACAAGCCTTCTGGGATATATTTTATGAACACTGTACCTATGTAAGTCCGGGATCGCTGGCACGCTTATTTCGCCAGAACGGATTTGAAGTTCTGGATATGTACCTTGAATATGATGACCAGTATCTTTATATCGAAGCTAAACCTGTAAATACGCCTTCAACAAAGATTCACCCTTTGGAGGAATCAGTTGCAGAGCTGAAAGAGCTGACAAAAGTCTTCACAACCAAAATCAACAGCACACTTGATGCCTGGCGGAACAAATTTGCCGAACTGCGCGAAAAGAAGCTGAAAACTGTTGTATGGGGAGGCGGTTCAAAATCAGTAGGTTTCCTGACCCATTTCGACCGTGAAAAAATTATTGACCACGTTGTGGACATCAATCCACACATGGTAGGCAACTATATTCCCGGCATTGGCAAGAAATATGTGGGACCCGATTTCCTGAAGGAGTACAAACCTGATGTTGTCATCATTATGAATGCTGTCTATACCGAGGAAATCCGGAAGATGCTGCTAGAGCGCGGGCTGACACCGGAACTCATACCACTGGACAGGTTTTAACCACCAGTTTGTTTAATAAAAAAGAGGTTGTTTATAATATTCGTTAATCATTCATTGAATTATTGCACCATTAATTTTTCTTTGAAAATTTTATTACCCTGCCAGATCATAACCACATAAAATCCTGGCGCTAATTCTATGGGTAATTTAACAGACTCATCAGATGAAATCTGCATATGCTGATTAAAAATAACCGATCCTGACATATCTGTTACCTTGAATTCGATATCGCCTGCAAAAAACAGAGAACCTGCATCAAAATAAAAATCTCCGGATGACGGATTTGGGAAAATAACCGGTTGAATTGTCAATCCCTGGTCATCAGGGTCAATAGCTGAGATTACCATGGCATTTCCATAATCTATTCCCGATATTGAAACACCGCATGTATTTCTGGCAATGACCATATATAAGGTTTCTGTTGACACTGCATTTGTATCATCAAAACTAAGCTCAGTGGTAGTTGTTAACAGATCCTGGTTACGATAAACAAAATAGTCAACCGCACCTTCAACACTTTCCCATGTAATGGTTACCCTGTCTTCATAAGTACCATCACTGGCGGAAACAACCGGGGCTCCCGGCAGTGAACAGCCTTCCTGGCACAGCAGTAAATGCCTGGGATCAACACCGGGGCCAGCCAGGATTATTATAGTCTTACGAACCTCTGGTGTTGAATTTGCATCATATGTTAGCAAAAGAGTATCATTGTTTGACTTGATTAAAGCTAACCAATTAGCAGTATCACTGGCCTCCCAGTTAATATTTGAGGTTACAGAAAATATTGCAGATCCGGCATTATTACTGACCAATATGGAATCATAAGAGAGGGTGATAACAGGTGTCACTCCTTCCTGTATGAGAGTAACTGTATCATTGTCTACACCGGGCCCGTTCAATACAATGTAGGCTGATCGTTCTGCAACCGAGGTGTTCTCATCATATGATACAGTGAGTATTGTATCATTTGTTTTTGCGGATGAAAGCCATTCAGCATTTTCACTTACGGCCCACCCGATATTTGAGCTTACAGTATAAGTCACAGAGCCTGAAAGGGTGTCAACCGATTTTGATGATGGAGAAATGCTCAGCACAGCGGGTGCACCTTCCTGCGTTAAATTCACTGTTATATTGCTTACACCGGTGCCCGAAAGTATAAGGTTAGCTGAACGTTCTGCTACTGATGTGTTTGCATCATATAATACGGTGAGAGTTGTAGAGTTTGTCCTCGTGGCAGACAGCCAGTCAGCGCTTTCACTGACATTCCAGTTTATATTTGAGCTTACTGAAAACATTACTGAACCTGAAGCAGCATCAACGGATTTTGATGATGGCGACACATCAAGCGTGGCCGGTACACCTTCCTGGTTCAGGGTAACCGTTTTATTGCTTACACCGGTGCCAGATAAGGTAATGGAGGCTGACCGGTTTGTAACTGTTGTATTTTCATCATACGACACGGTGAGTGTTGTTGCATTTGTCTTGGTCGCAGAAAGCCAGTCAGCATTTTCACTCACGGTCCAGTCGACATTTGAAGTAACGGAAAAGGTTGTTGAACCCGCTGCATTATTAACAGTCTTTGAAGAAGGCGCAACAGATAGTGTCGGAGTTGTAGATCCACCACCGCCATAATTATCCCATCCGGAAAATGAATATCCTGATGCCACCGCAACAACAGTAACCTCAACTTTCACAGGGAACCAGGTTGAACGCATGTCCCACACTTCATCACTGCCTCCCCAGTTACTGCTGGCAATCACACTATAGGGATCCAGTTTCCATATATTAATCCCAAGTCGCCAGAAACTGCTGACCTTTGCAAAATCAACTCCTTCATAACTCCTCCACCAGGTGGTAGGACTGCTGTTATTGGTTACAACAGAACCTATAGTACTCAATGTTATCCTTGATGACATTGTTTCAGCATAAGCCTTTTCATCCTCCGGAGGATTGACACGATACTGCCATATGCCAAACTGAATCGCAACCGGTTCACTTCCTGCAATATTGAGCAGTTTGTATCGGGTATAAAACTGCCCGTTATAATAATTATATGGGCTTTTCCAGTTTTGCGGCAAAGTGCTGATATAATCCTGTGTGTAAAAATGATAACCATGGGGCGATGACATCGTCCATTCAATGACATCCTGAATGACAACCATCTCCTGTGAGTTAGCTGAGAAAGCCATTATAAGGCCTGCAATTGAAAAAATAATATGATTTTTCATAGATGAGAGTGAGAGTTTGAAATTTAACATTAATTGAGATGTAAAATATTAGAAAATTAAAGGATATTCGTCGTGTCAAAAGAAAGTCGCCGGATATTCCACCAGGCCAGTCTATGGAAAAAACGAATTTTTAAAAGTTTTTGCGCCTTTTGGTATTGCTTATGGTTAAAAAATTCATCCGGAATGCTTACATTACGGTAAGTCCGTTTGAAAAAATTAATATTGTTTATGCGGGATGCTTCCAAAGAAAGTCTGGACAGAAAATTGTTATGACGGCCTTTTTCAATTAATCCAAGCCTGTACTTATACACGTTATTGATCATGGCATCAATAAGGTGATTGGTCGACTGATTTGGCGATATCCGATAGTAAGCCAGTTCCTGCATTACATATAACATGGGGGCTTTAGTACTAATGCGATACCAGAAGTCGAAATCAGCAATCGGATGCAGGCTTGCATTAAAACCATTCAGGTCCAGAGCAATATCTTTCTTAATAGTGACCCCTACAAAAGGAGACAGTTGAGAAAAATAGAAATATGACTCTTTAACGACCCGTATGTCATCTGTAAGTTCTTTTACCTGGCTGATGCCATCCCATTCCTGATCACTTACATTGCATCTTATGGCAAACCCTCCGATCTTATCCCCCCATTTCGCTAAAACCTTTTGTGCCATTTCAACATACTGACAATGTAAAATATCATCATCATGCAAAATAGTTAGCCATGGTGTTTCACAATACCGTATGCAGTTATTGAAGTTTTCATCCTGGGGAACAGTTTCTGATGTCTTGACATACTTCATCAACGGATTATTGTAACTTTCAACGATCGTTTTAAAATCATCATGAGGTGAGTTGTTATCAATCAAAAGAATACGACATTTTACAGTTTGGTTAACAGCGCTGTCAAGTGCCTTACGAATGTAATCGGTTCTTTTATATACCGGTAAAGCTATTGTAAAAAGGTTTTCCATAGAAGATCAATTTATTGCCCAAATATAACCATTAATCTTATATATGACCATTTTGGAAAAAAAGAGAAGAAAATCAAATGTGACAATTATAAAATTTATATTCTTTATTATCAAATGTTTAAATGACTTCAACCAGCATAGTGTGCACATTGTCTTCATGTAATTTTCATAAAGGTTTATTTGGCTCAGAGAATAATTTAACCTGCCAAATCAAGGTGTTAATCAATTTTTTTTAAGGTTTAACAACTATAGGCTCAATAATTCTGTAAATTGGAATAGTTTTGCATATCAAAATTGGTTTACTGCATGAAATTGTTATTCCTTACAGAAATATCACCCTTCCCTGCTTTTGGTGGCGAAAAAATAAGAACAGCCGGATTATTGAATCTATTTGAGAACTTGCATCTGCAAACCCTTGCCGTTATTGGGAACACTGCCAAAAACCAGATAATACCCGATTATGATAACATTAAATTTCGTTTTTTTAATTACCCGAGACATAGCAAAGGCAGGTGGGGAGAGGCTTTTTCTATATTCTTCAGAGATAAATCATTCAAGCATTTAATAGAAGAAATCATCAGTGATTTCCAACCAGACATAGCCTATATTGATTATTATTTTTACGGGCAGTATATTTCACAATTCAGGAAACATGATATCCCTGTAATATACGGCACCCATAATGCACAGTCAAAATTATTCCTTCAACGACCATATTGCTCTTTCAGGAATAAAGTTTCAAATAAAGTTGAGTATCTGATTTATGCAGGTCATGAGCGATTGTTTTATCCGCAAGCTGATGCACTTATTGCTGTATCAAGCCCGGATATTAAGTTTTACAATAAATTCATACCATCATCAAAACTTCACAAAATATCCAATTTTGTTAATGAGAAAGACTATTTTCCGTACCATGTAGCAAAAGAAAATAAGGAGAACTACATTATTATGACCGGTAATTTTTCAGCATACCAGAACGTAGCAGGCTTAAAATGGTTTCTTGAGAAAATATGGGATGATGAATTGGCTTCAGACACACGGCTGGTTATTTCAGGTCAACACTCCATGGAAATACTCCAGGATATTAATTCCGATGGATGCTATAAAAAAGTTGAAGCATTGGGGATGGTTGATGACATAAAACCATATCTGGCCAGGGCCAGGGCAGCCATTGTTCCCTTGCTTCACGGCAGTGGCACCCGGCTTAAGTGTATCGAAGCCATGGCGTTAAAAACACAGATTGTCAGTACTTCCAAAGGAGCTGAAGGTATTGACCACGATAATTCAATTGTCATTTCAGATACCCCGGCTGGCTTCAAGCAAGGATTATACAATATTATTGAAGGAAAAACTGATTATACCGACAAAGCTTACAAGTCATTCATAAACACCTATTCTTTAGCCCCAAATATGAAGATTTTTGAAAATATTATTCACACCATTTATAAAAAAAGAGTCTGAAAAATCTCATGGTTTCAGCAATCTTTTTAAATTTAGCACCTGTCTTATATTAAAAATGGCTTTGATCATACCTAATCTTCCTGTAAGTTTAAGAAAACCAGAGTATCAATTAACAATTATAAATACAAAATGAAGAATGAACTTACTACCACACATAAATCAAATTATGTTGATAGTATCCTGATATGGTTTATCACACTGTGTTCACTTAAGTTTTATACACTGTTTGTTCCGGAAACCTTTGGTAAAGCCATCATTTTATTTGGGGTTTTACTGGTTCCGGGACTATTGATAGTGCATTTTGTTTATGGTAAAAGCATATCCTCCAGGAAACATTTTATTATTGAAATCATTTTAATCTTCACAGCGTTTTTTGTTAGCACAATTGCTGCCAGATATTTTCATAGTCAATCAATAATGACAACAATATTTGCTCAATATGAATTTTATGTATTTCTGTTCTATTTTCTGATCCACAGGATGAAACCCGACCCTGATAAATTATTAACTATGTTTATCTGGCTGGGATATATTTATGCAATAATCTATATCGTGCAATACCTGTTATATCCGACACAGATTGTGAATTCAAAAATACTGGCCGATCGTAATACCGTCCGTATTATGATGCCGGGAGCCGGTTATATGATTACAGCCTGGTTTATTCTTTTATCAAGGTATTTTCGGACAAAACAAATAATTAACATCATTGGTCTGATACCTTTTGTTTTAGTCATTATACTATTAGGTACCAGACAGATAATGGCCACAACTGCCCTTTTGACATTATTGAATATCCTGATGAGCAGAACTATTAAATCAAAAATTTTTACTTATGCTTTAATTGCACTGGCCATTGTTCCGTTTTATTTTCTTTTTCAGGGTGTATTTGATCAGATTATTGCCGTTTCGCATAAAGAATCCTCATCCATTCAAAATAATATTCGATTTTTAGCGGCACGTTATTTCCTTTTTGACCTGAATGATAATCCGTTATGGATACTAACGGGTAACGGGATGCCCGGACCGCACTCTGATTATGGCAGATTCCTTTATCGCATAAGCGACCAGTTGGGCTATTTTCAAAGTGATGTCGGAATAATAGGTGACTTCTCAAAATTTGGTATTTTATTTGCGCTGGCTGAAATTGTTTTCCTGATTAAAATGGCATTGTGCAAATGTCGTGAAAAATACTCTTTTATCAGATATAATGCCCTTATGATACTCATGAGTATGTTCACCGGTGCCGGTCTTGGAGCAGCCATGATCGTTCAGATTTGTTTTATGCTATACATTACTGATACTGAGAAACACTATTACAGCAATCATAAATAGAATTGATTAGGCCGGAAAGCATGAAGATATACGCCTTCAGTATACATATTAACGCCATAACACGAAATGTTTAAAAGAATATATAACAGCCCCACCCTGATGTCGTGGGCATCAAATTTTGTAAGGTTTGGCAGCTTATTATTTGTTTTACCCCTTGTTCTTACGGCTTATTCAGAATTAGAACAATCTCTCTGGTTTTTAACAAGTACGATCATCGGGTTTGCCATGCTGGCTGATTCAGGATTTGGTTCTGTGCTGGTAAGGGCTGTTGCCTATTTTAATGCCGGATCAGAAACCATTCCAAAGACAAAAGAAGAATATGACAACCATAAAGAAATAGAAAATGCCAGCCCCAATATACCCAAGCTGATCGATCTTTTAACAACTTCCAACAGGATTTATCTGTTTCTTGGATTGCTGGTTATTATAATGCTTTTAACTGCCGGTATTGCTTTCGTATGGAACATTATGAAATTATCAGGCCACCGGTTTGATTTCTGGCTTGCTTTTGCCTTATTGATCCCTTACTGTTATTTCACGATCCTTACTGTAAAATGGAGTTCTTTTGTCAGGGGGCTGAATTATGTTGCTATGGAAGCACGGTTAAACACCGTATTAAACACCGTCAAAATAGTTTTATTCATTGTAATGTTGATCTTAAAACTAAAACCGGCAGCGCTTATTGCCGTAATGTTGATAGAATCAATTATTAAATTATGGTATTTGCGGGTTTTTTCTCTAAAATGGTTCAAAAAAAATAATGTTGTTATTCGCAACGCCTATTATTTTGACAAAAATATCTTTTGGTCGATCTGGCCTGCCACCTGGAAATTAGCCGGTATATTCTGGGGTAATTACCTGGTGGAATCAGGTAATTCCATAATTATAGCACAGATTTCTGATACAAGATTAATGTCAAGCTTCCTGTTTACTACAAGAATAATATCATTTGTAAGAACCATTGCACAAACTCCTTTTTATGCAAATATTCCTGCGCTGTATAAACTTGCAGCTCAAAAAAAACTCAAAGATCTTAAAGAGAAGTCCTCAGAGTATATTTTTACAGGTATCCTTTTAATGGTTGCAGCATGCCTGGTAATTGCTCTGTTTGGCAATTGGACCCTGCAATTCCTCGACACAAACACACGTTTCATAGAGACCGGTCTGCTGTTGCTAATGTGTCTCACAGTACTGCTCGACATGCATTCTTCCTTTCACGGAAGCATATACTCCTCCACAAACCATATTCCTTTCCTGATACCCTCACTTTTAGCAGGTGCAATAATTATTGGTTTGGGGTTCTATGTTCTGCCCATATATGGTTTGATAGGCATTTTGATGGTCAGATTCCTTGTTCAGCTGTCATTTAACAACTGGTATGCCATGTTTTTATCTCTTAGACTATTAAAATGGCCATGGCTCAATTATTTCTATGATGTCCCAAAATCAGGGGTTCTCTATCTCATAAGCAAAAGCAGAGAATTTAATTTCTTCAGACGGAATAAATAAAAATACTTTATTCATTAATTGAAAAATTTAAAATATCTCATTATTCAGAACGTATTCCTTTTTATTCATCAGCAATATTCATGCTTATAGTATGCAAATAGCTATAATTATACCGGTCTATAATCATCTTTCGTTCACAAAACAGGCGTTGGCAGATTTGTCTTCTGCTTTAAAAGACATTCAAGAACCCTTATTCCCGGTTATTATTATTGACGATGGTTCCAGTGACGGAACCGGTGAATGGATTAATATAAATTATCCTGATGTTCATCTGCTACAGGGAGACGGGAATTTATGGTGGAGCGGAGCCGTGAATATGGGAGCAAGATATGCCCTTGAATCATTGAAAGCAGACTTTATCCTGCTGTGGAATAATGATATTAATTTCGATGGCTGTTACTTTCGGAATCTTATAAGGATTATTAAAGAAAACAATAACGATACGATTATCGGTTCAAAAATTCTTGTTGAGGAACAACCCGATATAATCTGGTCTATGGGAGGATATTTTAATCCTGTTTCCGGGAAACATGGGATGGTTGGTTATTTCAAAAAAAATGAAGAAGTATATAAAAAGGTCTTCGAAGCAGACTGGTTAACAGGCATGGGAACAATTATCCCAGGACAAATAATTGAAAAACTGGGTTATTGGGATAACATTAACTTCCCGCAATACAGCGGAGATAGTGATTTCACTTACAGGGCAAAACTAAAAGGCCATAAAATTATTGTTCATCCGGATTTAATACTTTTCAACAAGACTGAGCATTCAGGTGTCACACGTCCTCACAGTTTTAAGCAATTGCTGAACTTACTGACCGATAACCGGTCAAAAAGCAATTTTAAAAGGAATCTGAAATTTTACAAATTATATGCAAAATCCTGCCGTGCCTATATGCACTTTTACTGGAAATATTGCCTGATATTCGGAGGATTTATTAAGTGGAAAATATTTGATGTTTTTGGTATCAGGAAGAAAAGGACATAATGAGTTATGAAAACTGCTTTTATATACCCCGGGGAAAGATTATCACCAAAAGTTACAAATCCGTATATTGATGATTTCACTTCCTGTATTTCGAATAATTTCAATTTCATTAATAAATCAAAGCCATCAAAATTGGGCTTTTTGGATTTATATGTTTACCTCAACAAGATTGATATTGTATTTCTAAATTGGATAGAAGACCTGCCTGATAAAAGAGGGGGACTGTTCCAGACCTTTTTATTTATTATTTCCGTATTCTTAATGAAAAGAAGAAAAATCAAAATATTTTATACCCTTCATAATAAGGAATCACATTACAGTACACATAAACAAATTAAGAGATTAATAAGGAAAATCGTTTTAAGCAATTCCGATTTTGTTCTCTGTCATTCCAAAGAAGGGATAGATATTATAAACAACGAAAAAGGTATAAAAGGGAAAACGCTTTACCTTCCTCATCCTTTTAAAAAAGAATCTTTACAGGACCCTGTTAAAGAAAAAAAATATGACATTCTCATCTGGGGTGCTATTCGCCCATACAAAGGCATTGATAAATTCTTTAGTTATCTTGAATCAAATAATATCCTTAAAAAATATAAAACACTGGTTGCAGGTAAAATATTCCCTGAAGAATATGAAAAAGAACTTATTGTTTTTCGATCTGATTCTTTACACATTATCAACAGTTTTATTGAAGATAAAGTTTTGAATGAATTCATTGCACAATCTAAAATTACATTGTTCACATACAATGAAAACAGCGTGCTGAGTTCAGGGGCATTAATCTATTCACTTTCAAAGGGCGCTAATGTCATTGGCCCAAATACAGGTGCTTTTAAAGACCTTTATCAGGAGGGACTGATTGAAGTTTTTGAAAATTACGATGAATTAATTGAGATAATTGATAAGCAGTTGAATTCTCTTTCCTCAAAAGCAAAAAAAATCAATAAATATATTGAAGAAAACAGTTGGGAAAAATTTGGTTCGAAAATATCAGACTGGATTCTCGGCAACAATAAATGATCTTCACCTTTCGTTGATCAAAGGCAGATTCACAGCACCTGTTTGCAGGCAATGCTTCCATGTTTTCATTATAATTTATTGCTTAAGGAATCTTTGGTAAAAACACAGGCAGCATATCCATAATCATTGGTTCTGACAATGCAGGATTGGATCATAAATTGTATTTTTTTCATATTCATTAAGATTTACACTTAAAATAACTTATATTTGCGAAATTGGATAATTTCACACCTTAAGACTAATGGATTGTTTTCGCAGAGACAGACAACATAGTTGGATCGTTGGTTTCTTATGTGTTGCTTTATTGGTGATAGGTTCACAAACAGGCACCGGTCAATTGCCAGAAAGAAATCTTTTCAATTTTGCTTTTGAAAATGATTTTGAAGACAATCAATTAGGACCCTATCTGGATGCTGACTGGAGAAAAGACTGGAATTGGTCATCAGTAAGTTGCATTCCTGAACCGGCCGTTCTGGATATTGTTAATGAGAATGATTCTTATTACAGGAAGTTTTTCCGCGGGTATCTTGAAGAAGGAAAATATCAGCCGGCCAATCATGGATGGTACTGGAATTCAAGATTACCAAGCACTTACAAAGAGCTTTACTTTTCATATGATATCAGGTTTAAACCAGGTTTCGAGTGGGTGCTGGGAGGAAAAATACCCGGCATATCAGGGGGAAAAATTGTTTCGGGATCAAAACCGGGAGTAACTGACGGGTTCACAGTGAGAATGATGTGGAAAGATGGCGGCAAACTCGTTTTTTATGTTTATCATCAGGATCAACCTTTAGATTACGGCAGTACATATTTCTGGGGCGATTTTACTTTTACTTCCGGCAAATGGTATAATATTACCATCCGTGTTGTTGTAAACACGATCAATAACGATATTGCTTCAAATAATGGAATTCTTGAAGGTTTTATCGATGGTAAACTTATGTTTCAAAAAACCGATTTCAAATTCCGTAGTCTCGAAAGCATTGAAATCGATAATATGATTATTTCCGCATTCTTTGGCGGAAATGATGATTCATGGGCTGCTGCCAGAGATGAATGGATTGATACTGATAATTATGTGGCATTTGTATACGGAAGCAGTATATTGAATGTCCCCAGAGGAAATGAAAAAAGCTCCCCGTCAAAAGTATTATTACATCCATATCGTACTATTTCAGATACCGACTGGAAGAAAAGCCTGAAATACAGTTCGGCTACTACATCATCAGTCATACTTTCCTGGGACGATTATCCGGTCCCTGCTGCATATACCCTTGAGCGTCAGGAACAAGGCAGCACGACTTTTACAACAGTTGCCTCAGTGACATATGGGAATAAAAGTTTTACCGACACAAACCTGAAATCTGGCACTCCATATAATTATCGTTTAAAGGCCGGTAATTCAACTTCAAACCAGATTACCATATCTACTTTACACCCAGTACTCCCGAATGCCCCAGACGATTTATCATCCACGGGACAGACCAAGTCAAGTATCTCTCTGAAATGGACAGACAATGCTACCAATGAACTTGGATTCAAAATATTTCGTTCTGAATCAGCTGCAGAAGGCTTTTCAGAGATTGCCACAGTTAAATCTGATGTTATCATTTATACCGACAGCCTGTTGCAACCATCCACAACTTACTATTACCGGATTTGTGCCTATAATACAAACGGTAATTCTGACAATTCTGCTGTTCTTACCGTCAGCACGCAGGCATTGCAGATTCCGGATGCTCCGGCAAACCTGACTGCCAGCGGTCAGACAAAAACTTCCGTCACACTGAAATGGACAGACAATGCCAATAATGAGCAGGGATTCATAATTTACCGCTCTTTATCATCTTCGGGAAATTTCACGGAGATAGCCAATGTTGCAGCCGGTATTGTCACTTATACCGATACTTTGCTGCTTCACTCCACAGCATATTATTACAAAATATGCGCCTATAATATTGACGGTAATTCTTCCTTCACACAGGTTTTAGAAGCCAGCACTCTGGCGCTGCAACCACCATCTGCTCCTTCAGCACTTACTGCCACCGGAGAAACCAAATCAACTGTTAATCTTGCATGGACCGACAATTCCGATAATGAACAGGGATTTATATTATATCGATCTCTGTCGGCCGAAGATCAATTCACCGAAATTGCTATTATTGATGACAATATAACTTCCTTCACTGATGACAGCCTTCAGCCTTCCACTGCATATTATTACAGTCTCAAAGCCTATAACCAGGATGGGCACTCTTCATATACACCAATTATTTCAACCAAAACAGCTGACCTCCAGATTCCTTTGCCTCCCTCCAATTTAATCGCCTCGCATTTTGACTACTCAAGCGTAACTCTTCTCTGGTCTGACAATTCTGTTTATGAAACCTGGTTTGAACTGGAACGTACCGGTCCTGACAGCGAAATAAAGAATTTCATTACCGTGCCCGGGAATACAGTTACATATACTGATACAGGGCTTATTATGAACAGCCACTTCAAATATCGTTTAAGAGCCGGGAACGACGATGGCGTTTCGGAATGGTCCACATATATAGATATCTATACACCACGGCTATTCCCCCCTGCAGCACCCACAAAACTTAAAAATACAAAGGTCACTGATAATAGTGTCTCCGTTTCATGGAGCGATAATTCATCCAATGAAGATGCCTTTGTTATTACCCGTTCCCTGACCACTGAACCGGTCTCTGCAGTTTTTATTACCGTTAATGCCAATAATACAACCTATACTGACACCTGCCTGACATCAAGCACCACATATCAGTATACAATCAAAGCTATCAATAAAGGCGGAAGCTCCTCCCTGAGTAATAAAAACGTGGCCACTACTCTTTCGCAAGCTGAGTTAAAACGTTGCATGGAAGGCCTTGTTGCATATTATAACTTTGGTTACAATCCTGATTATATTATCTATGATCAGTCAGGTTATGGCGATCCGGTCAATTTATCCATACTGAACCGATCTGCTATTAAATGGAACCATAATAATAAGATTGACCTGCTGTCTAACACAGCCATGGTATCCATAACACCGGCCACCAAGATAATTAAAGCCCTTAAAAAGACCAACGAGCTTACTTTTGAATGCTGGCTTAAACCATTAGACCCTGATTTTACAATAGGTTCAAGAATTGCATCTCTTGGGAACAGCGATGATGATGTTGGATTTTTACTTGATCAGGATTTCTCAGGCGAACCTTTGAATGAATCCCTGTCCTATAGTATACGCATGCAAACGGCATCAACTAATGCCTCAGGGTATCCGGTCTATATATTCAATGGCAAACAACCTTATATCAGTCTTTTTCATCTGGTATACACACGTGATAGCAAAGGAAATGAAACCATGTATTTGAACGGCACTAAATCCGCAGATGGCTTCAGACCCAACGATATAGATACATGGAAAGATGATTATTACCTCAGGCTGGGTAATGAAAGCGACATGAACCATTCATGGAAGGGAAGCTATTATTCTGTCGCTGTTTATAACAAAGCCTTAACGATTGATGAAGTCATGAAAAATTACACAGCCGGTCCATGTGACAGTTTGCAAAACAATGATATTTCATACAACTTAGAGCTATTCCCGAATCCGGTTAATAACCTGACAACACTCAGGATTACACCTGAACATTTTTCTGATTATGTTCCTCAAACCACCTTAAGATTACTGAATACTTACGGAGAAGTATTGCATGAGGAATCCTTGTTTAATCCAGGCAATCAGTTAATTAAAACCCTGGATTGCAGCCATTACCAGTCCGGAATCTATTTTATACAGATAATTTCGGGAAAACACCAGCAAACGATGAAAATGATTGTACTTAAGTAGACTTAATTGTTTACAGTAATATCACTACCCGGGCAGAGAATGCTAAAATCAAGGAAAGAGTTTGTCCATCCAAGGAAGATAACTTTTGATAATGAATGCTGATTTTTAAAACACTATAAATTCCATCAGTAGCAATCAATAATTCATGATTTTACAGCTTTCACTATGACATCATGAAATGTGCTGACTTTGTTTTTAATATTGATTTTTGTATCTACAATCTCACGTGACTTTTTGCCAAAACGGGAAGCAAGGGTTTTATCCTCTAAAAACCGGCTGATACGATCTGTCAATTCTTCTACAGTATCAGTTTTAAGAATAAACCCGTTTTCGTTATCAACTATTAAATCTCTTTCTGTTCCATCTGCGCTGGAAGAGATCACAGGCAGACTGTGGGTCATAGCATGATGAATTGACAATCCTCCCAAACCTGGTAAGACGAACAGATCAGCGAGTAAAAAGTATTTACTGACCTCATTCACTACTTTCCCCGTAAAAATAACATCCTGAATGTTTAAGGTTTCAATCATATTTTCCAATTCCTTTCGCATTATGCCATCGCCGACTAAAACCAGGGCCATGTCGGGATAATTTGGTTTTAATGCATGATAAGCTTTTAATAATTTATCAACCTTCTTTGTAGGAATAAATGCACCTACGTATAATATTACCAATTTATCCTTATAAACCTCTGTTGCCTTTAACGTCATTGCCTCATTACGATATTCGGCAATTTCTTTATCTATGCTTTCATTGTCAAGACAATTGTTTGCAACAACAATTTTATTTATGTCAGTGTATTGTGCATAATAGTTTTTGCTGTATTCAGAATAACCAATAATGAAAGAAGTTCTTCTCAGAAATACTCTCATAAGAGGTTTGTACAATTTCTGGAATATTGATGGCCTGGTACCCGGAATCTGGCCAAGACCCCACCAGCCCATTTTCTTATTATAAAGAACAGAATACAGGTATACAAAAATATTGTTCACCATATTGGACTCACCTTCAACAATGATAACATCAGGTTTAAGCCTGATAAGATTTCTGAATAATGAGGGGAAGAATACGGCAAACTTTTTATGTCGGGTGTATTGTAGTGTTTTTAACTTTATATTTTTAAACCGGGTTTCTCCTTCATAATTTACAAACTTACTGTTTTCTATTCCGCGACCATAAATCAGGGTAAGATCAATATCGTCGCATGAATTAATTCTTTCCAATAAATCAATCCGGTAATGTAACATAAATCTGAGCACAAAGACAACTTTGATTTTCTTTTCCATATTGAATCAAATTATTATAATGACTAATAATAAATAAGATCAGTTATTTCAGGTGGATAAATCAGGAATAAATATATCTGCCATCATTTTCATCTGATATTAACCCATCAAAAATAGAAAATTAATCAACCCGGAAAAGTATGTCATGCTATTAATAATAGGATTCGTAAAAATTGTCTTCCATAAAACACAGAACAACTGACATTCCTAATGGTTTTTCCTTATTTTTGTGATATCATCCCGATGTCAATTACTTTTCAACGATAGTAACAATGAAATATTCGTTAATGTGGCTGCTGTATTTTCATCCGGTAATACAACTATCAGAAAGCGATCCGGATTATACCGGAACACTTTGTTAATCATATCTTAATCATCTTTACTTTAATTATGTTATCGATTAGGATATCGGATTGAACTAAACAGATACTCTTTAAAACACTTAATACGCTATATGGAGACAGAATTTGTTCTGCATAGCTTTAAAAAACTTGAAAGTTATTGCTCACAGGAAACCTGGAAAGGGTGGGATCCTTATGACGGACTGAACTCAAAATTATTTCAGGCGATACCTTTTGTTAAAAACTGGGATTTGGCAAGACTGGCATGGATTCAGGCTTTTAAACGAAATCCTTTCAATCTTCGTAAATTATTATTAATCCCAAAGGATTATAACCCAAAAGGTGTCGGATTATCACTGACCGGTTATTGCAATCTTTTCAGATTAAATCAAAACAGCGGGAAAAATATTCTGGATTACTCGTCGGATACTATACTGGCAAAAATAAGACAGCTTGCTGATCTTCTTCTATCCTTGCAATCAAAAGGATACTCAGGATCATGTTGGGGATACAATTTCGACTGGCAGGCCCGAAGATTATTTCTTTTTCCAAAAGGAACACCAACAGTAGTTGCCACAACTTTCTGTTCAGCAGCGCTTCTGGATGCATACTCAATCACAAAAGAGAATATATACCTGGAAACAGCCTTGTCCTCTGCCAGTTTTGTACTTAATGATCTTAAAAGAACGTTTACAGGGGCAGGTTTTCTTTTTTCCTATTCACCACTTGAAGGCAACAACACCGTTTATAACGCTTCATTGATGGGCAGCAAATTGCTCAGTTTATGTTATTCCTATGATAAAAAGGAAGAATATCTGACGGCTGCCCGAGGCAGCATACAGGCTTGTATTGAAAATCAGAATAAAGACGGGTCATGGTTTTATGGCAGACTACCTGTTCAAAACTGGATTGACAGCTTCCATACCGGTTATAACCTTGAATCAATTGTGACGTATCAAAACATGTCTGGTGATTATTCTTATTCAAGAGAAGTAGAAAAAGGATTTGATTTTTATATCAATCATTTCTTTCTTGAAGATGGCAGAGCAAAATATTATCATAACAAAACCTATCCAATCGATATTCATTGCCCGGCTCAGCTTTTTGTCACACTCGGGAAAATGGATAAGTTTGGGTCACATAAAGATCTTGCAGATAAAGTAATGAAGTGGGCCATACTGAATATGCAGGACAAAAAAGGATATTTCTATTATCAGATCAAACCTGGTTTGAGTTCAAAAATTTCCTACATGCGCTGGAGCAATGCTTTTATGTTTTATGCTATGACGTATTATCTTTTAAACAGATTCAAATCATATGAAAAGAATAAAAATTAACGGAATAAACACATACAGCTTCAAATCAAGAGAAGAATTAATAGAATATGCATTTTCTGAAAAAAAGAGTCTCATTGCCATCAATGCCGAAAAGTTATTGCATGCCAACGAACAGATGAAAAATATTATCAACAATAATATTGGTTACAGTGATGGTATCGGCGCTGTATGGGCGCTGCGGAAAAAAGGCATTAAACAGACCCTCAAAATACCAGGTTGTGAATTATGGCTTGATATCATCAGGCATTCTTATCTTAAAAAAACGTTCTACCTTGTGGGCAGTAAAAAGCATGTTATTGAGCAAACCGTAATCAAACTCCAGTCTTCTTTTCCTGGTATTAAGATATTAAACTATCGTGACGGTTACATAAATACTGAAGAAGAAAAAACAGCCTTATTGAATGATATTAAAGACAGGAAACCCGATGTGGTTTTTGTTGCCCTGGGATCTCCAAAACAGGAGCTGATGATTGAAGAAATGCTCAGTATTCATCCTGCAGTTTACCAGGGTTTGGGAGGTAGTTTTGATGTATATGTGGGTACGGTACAACGTGCACCCGAATGGTGGGTGAAAAATAACCTTGAATGGGCTTATCGCCTGGTCAAACAACCCTCAAGAATAAAGCGGCAGATCCACCTGGTAAGATTTGCATGGTTATTGTTAATCAACAAAATATGAAATTATAATCCTTTAGCCTTTGCTATAACAACAATCCCCTTGCCTATAATATATAAATCGAGTAGTAAAAGTCTGAAAGGAGAATAATGAAGGTACCTGTATACATATTCATATTCATATTCGGGTTTGCCAAATTCGGGAGTCCCCTTCCTGACATGACCATAACCCAGTAATCCTCCTCTGACCAGCGAACGCGCTATATTTCCCTGTTCCAGATCGCGTTCATAGTGATGAATGGCAATCGGGCGCGGACCAACAACAGACATGTCCCCCTTCAGAATATTGTAAAACTGCGGTATCTCATCCAAATAAAACTTTTTCACAAATTTGCCAAGGTAAGTCCTCGCCTCAGGATTCCACTCATTCATAAATGCATGCCAGTCTCCTTTTGCCTGCAATTCCTTGTTAATGAATTTTTCTTTTATTAAACGAACCTTATATTTCTTAAAAACTTTTCCCCTGCTAACAGCATTATAATAGAAAAACAAAGGCCCCCTGTTTTCAGGGATTAAAATACCTTCAAAAAGATTAAAAAGAAAAAGTAAAATAATAATTGGCAAACAACATGTTAATATCAAAAATGCCAGTATTTTATCGAATATCAGCTTGGGAAAAGGAACTCTTAATGGTTCTTTTAATTCAAAAAGTTCCTTGTATTTAGATTTAAGTTCTTCTGTGGGAGGTTTGTAAGGAAATGCTTCTTTAGGCTCGGCAAAAGATGATATCATATGTTTTTCGATAAAGATAGAGCAAATTCTTGAATGCACAAACCGTAACTTTTACTCATCTTATGTGTCATCTCAAAAAATAGTAGTCTGCATAAGCAAGGCATTAATCATTCCTAAAACTCTTGTTGCAGTTTTTCAGGGAAATCTGCCTGTATAATCCACAGCAAGAAAAAATGAGAAAATCATCAGTTATTCTTTAATGCTTACATGAGGTAAATGTCTTTCCCTGTAATCTTCTGTAAAAATGGAATCCATCATTAAAGACTGTATGTTGGTCAAATATATCTACTTAGATAAAACTATTTTTCATAACTTTATTACACAACCTGAAAAATCTGAATTGTTGTTTACAATATCTTAAATCAGACGATCAAAAAACCGGGGGAGACATGGGAGCTGTCATTTTAATTTCATTCGTCAAAAAAAATATAACTTTCATCAAAATATTTCGTATATTAATGGAAAGAATTTGTTATTCTGTCAAATTCTTGAAACATAAGTTTAACGGTAATTTATTTGAAATCATGAGGGTAGTGAGATTTTGCGCAGCAGGCATATTCCTTTTCTTTTTTTCTTATTTGGTAATTAATGCTCAGGGTGGATACGACAACACCTATGTATTGGCAGTAAAGCAGAAATATGCCATCCCCGAAAACGTGGTCAATGGTGATTATGTCGGGAAGTGGTTAAAAACCCGGACATGGCAATCTTCCGGCGCCATCACATTCACCATTGAAACCAACTATAATAACGCTTTTAATATTGATCCCGTTACAGGGCTCATTACTATTGCCAATGCCGACATGATCAATGGCAAAATTGTGCAGCAGGATACTGTTATAAATTTAATCATCAGAACAAGTGATGCAGGGATGGGATATGAATTAGACACGGCCCAGATATGGGTCAAAGAAAATGCCTATTGCACATTTATTGATTTTCAGGGGAAGAACGGAACCGACACACGGGAAAATCCTGAAAAGGATCTGGATGATATTACGGTTTCAACAGGAAGAATGTATTGTTTCAAACGGGGAAGTGTGATGACAGGAGAAACAACAGCCCTTAATACACTAATTTCAAGCGTTGATCATCCGCTCATTTTCTGCGCATACGGATCCGGTCATAAACCAGTGTTCAGCAACGGAGAGGGTATATGTTTCTACCTTGCGGCCACTCCGGATGAGGTAAAAAACCGGATTGAACACATGTACTTTTATGATATTGTCATTCGTGGTTATACAAATGCTGCCTATAAAGTACGCAGAACAGATAATTTTATGGGATGGTACAATTGTGAGACATATAATTGTGACCAACAAGATATAGAATCCTCATTTATTCTGAGTACATCAAGCTTTGATGATTCACTGAAAACCTACTCCTTTGAAATTATAAACTATTACGCTGACACGACTTCCCTTAATGTCTATACAGGTTTGGGTGAAATATCCGGAGATGATGAAGGTCCAGGGTATTATATTGAACCAAGTCACATAAAATGCGGCGTTGGGCCTATTCATATCATCAACAGCTATTTTGGTAAATCTCCCGGTTGGGCGGTAAGATTCACATCAGGTGTTGCCAGTTCTTTGGCAGAGGGGAGCACGATGAAGCACTGCTTTGTTTCGATGCAATGGCCGGTGACGACTCCCATAAACGGATATCGTTACAATATTCAGATAAGACAGGATAATTTCACACTGGAGGATTGTATAATGGTTGGCGGCACTAACGGTGTGATCCCCACAAGCAGCAGTGTAACTGAAATGGCCCCTGATAACCTGACCATAAAGAACTGTCATTTCAGGCAAATGTCTTCTTATGGGATATGGCTGCTTGTTGACAGTGATGATAAATATAAAGGCTTTTATAATACCATTATAGAAAACAATATAATTGAAGCAGTAAACGGAATTTACCTGTTCAAGGATTACAATACAAAAATCAGCGGAAACAAAATCTACAACAAAAGTGGATCAGGTAAAGGAATTATCAGCAAAACAAATTCGGCTGACCTTAAACTGCATTATAATGTAATCTTTGGTTATCCGACGGGAATTCATCTGCCGGTCGGTTCTCGTGTATCAATATTTAATAATACGGTTAATGGTGATATTAATTGCACTGGCACTATATCTTCCACGGTAAGAAATAACTTCTATAAATCCTTAACAGGCGCATCTTCACAATCAAACAATCTGGATATTGATGCCATCAATACTTCAGAGTACTTTATAAACTTTTCCGGTAATGATTACAGGTTAAAAGCAACCGCAGCAAATGCAATAGATAAAGGCACAAATGTCGGCCTTAAATATGATGCGGCAATGAATCCAATTTACGGTTTACCGGACATTGGTGCCTTTGAGTATAATGCAGGTGATACTACCGATAATAGAGAAAGCAACGCTCCTCCGGTAATTGAAGATCATGTTTTTCTGATAAAGGAACAAAATTTCAGCAATTTGTTTATCGGTAATATATATGCCTATGACAATGATGCCGGGCAGCAGTTGACTTATTCCCTGCTTTCAGGAAATGAATCCGGTTTTTTTTCGATTAACAGTCTTACCGGAGACCTTAAAGGAACTACACCAACCATTTTTAATGCAGATGCAACGCAGTATAACCTCACAGTGCTGGTAACTGATGACGGAACTGATTTTAAAAGCTCCACGGCTACAGTAACGGTAGATTTGGTTAAAAATACAGAGAGCAATAATCCTCCTGTAATTGAAAATCAGGAATTTCAGATCGAAGAACAAAGTGCAAGTAATCTGTATATCGGAAAGGTTTATGCCTATGATAATGATGCGGAACAGACATTAAGCTATACACTGATTTCAGGAAATGAATCCGGATTGTTTGAGATGGATAATCATACCGGTGAACTGAGATATTCTTCATCAGAAATTTTTAATAATGCGACAACAAGTTACAAATTGGTTGTGCAGGTAACAGATAATGGGGAATATCCTGCAAGTAACAACGCAACTTTAATCATTCATCTCGTTGAGCAGCCTACAGTTTTTTATATTGATCCAAACAATCAAAATGATGCTGCCGAAGACGGATCAACAGCCCATCCTTTTGATTCCTGGGAAGATATAAACTGGAAAGAGGGCAATACATACCTGCAAAAAAAGGGAACTACAGCCCATGTTGATAAGATCAATATTTTTTCAAACAATGTTACGCTTGGATCATACGGCGATGCCGAAGAATTGCCCATCATTATCAGTGAAACAAATACCTTTATAATCAGGGCTTTTGAAAAAAGCAATATTACCATAAATAACCTGCATTTTATCGGTGAAAATGCAGTAAGCTGCATCTATTTCATCGGATCATCGAGTGAAAATAACACCATTGAAAAATGCAATTTTGAAGGAGCTGTCAATGGCGTACGTATTGTTGACGGCAACAATTATATACTGAGATACAACACTTTCTATAATACTGAAGAAGCCATATACTCATACGCTCAAAACACGGAAATCTATTACAACATATTCACCGGGAACAGTTCTGCTATCAATATTACCAGCACTTCTTCCATGGCTAAGGTTTACAATAATGTATTTTATGATAACCGGCAGGGTATTTCAAATTCTTATGCTGAACTTACACTGTATAATAACATATTTTACCTGACCAATGCCGGTGATCTTGCCATAAATAATGAAGTTGACAAAGTAATATCCGACTTTAATATTTTTTACCCCGAACAAACGGGATTCATAAAAATTGGCAACAAACAATTTAACAATATTGCTGAATATCAAAATCTTCAAGGAGTTGATCTGAATTCGTTCTCAGCAGATCCCAGTTTCGCTGATGCCTATAACATGAACTTTAGTGTCAGGGAAGAATCCCCTGCAATTGATGCCGGCAAATTACTTGGCATTCCGTTTGATTTTACAGGGATTGAAATTCCTTACGGGAAAGGAACAGATATAGGCATTAATGAGGCCATGGCTGTTGCTACGGGTTTAAGCGATGAAAAAGACATCCTTCATGAAAAGAATAGTCTTTCGACGTATCCCAATCCTTCCTCAGGTATCTTTGATATCATGATCAAATCAGAAGACAATACCACCGTATGCCCGGTACAAATAAGGGATCTGTCAGGTAAACTGATATACGCTTGTTATGCCTATGCTGACGGGCAAGGGTTAATTCGCTCAACCATAAACCTTTCCGGAGCGCCAAAAGCTATATATCTTGCACAAGCCATCATTGACTGTAAAGTTTTGACGGAGAGAATTATAATTAACTGAATCAAAGCTCTATAAAATACTTGTTTTCAAGGCCAATAATTATTGCCCGGATTAACGAACAGAAATCCGGGCAATAATATTTATACAAAGTAATGGGGTAAACATTTCTGTTTCATAAAATCATACAATAATCCCAGCTTTTAAGCAGTTTGTCAAAATCGCTTAAAATAATGGCATACAAATGCCCCTGATCATATAAAAGGTTCATAATTTTGCTATAATTGTAGTGTAATAGCTCAAATGACCAAAACAAAAAAAAGGAAAAAGGACAGGAGTACATTGTTTGCCATCTTTGACATCATTGTTACTGTATTCTCTTATTTTTTGGCATATCTGATTACTAATCTGTTCAACAAAGAGTATTTTGTTTTTTCGGAAGAGTATGTTATTATGCTCTTACTGATTATTCCTACATGGGCCATCTTGCTTCAAACCTTTAATTTAGCACTTATACCAAGAACCAGATCATACACTTCAATCTTTGTTAATTTTATGAATTTTAGCGCAATAGGTTTTGCGTTAATGTTTCTTTATAAACATATCTTTGGATTAAGATTATTCAGTCATTACGTTATTATTTCTTTCTCAATCATCAACCTGATTTCCTTGTATGCATTCAGGATCTTCACTTATAAAGTTTTCAAATACTTCAGGGCAAACGGACATAATATCAGCAATATCATCATATACGCTGATACGACTTCAAAATCATTTATTGACTCTATTATAGAACATAAAGAATGGGGGTTCAGGATTCTGATGATCATTTCAGATTCGCTGGCAATCAGACAGGAATACGGCGAAACCATACGGATATATCCTGATAAGATCAATATAAAGAACCTCCTTGATATTGATATTATTGATGAGGTAATATACAGCTGTGCAAAAATAGACGAAGAAAAAATGCATTCTCTTATTGAGATGTGTGAAGAAATAGGCGTAACGTTCCGTTTACGATCTCATATCACTGGTCATTCTATGGTTAAAACAAAGCTTACACATTTCAATGAAACACCTTTCATTACATTTAAAAACACACCAAAAAACAATCTGGCACTCACGTGGAAGTCATTTACCGAATTCTGGATCTCCTTTTTAATTGTTTTTCTGCTCTCACCTTTGATGCTTTTAATCTCTTTGCTGATAAAGATTACATCAAAAGGGCCTATAATATTCAGGCAGGAAAGGGTAGGTCTCAGGGGAAGAAAGTTCTATATATATAAGTTCAGAACTATGGTAGCAAATGCTGAAGATCTGAAAGAAAAACTCATGGCACAAAATGAAAGCGACGGACCGACTTTTAAGATCAAAAAGGATCCGAGGATAACATTTATCGGATCTGTTCTGAGAAAGACAGGGCTGGATGAACTGCCTCAGTTATTCAATGTACTGAAAGGAGAAATGTCATTAATTGGGCCAAGGCCACCTCTTCCCAAGGAAGTTGCAAAATATGAGCGGTGGCACTTAAGACGTTTATCCGTAAAGCCTGGCATTACATGTACCTGGCAAATCATTCCAAACCGTAATGAAGTTCGATTTGACAATTGGATGAAGCTTGATATTCAATATATCGACGGCTGGTCAATAAAGAAAGATTTGGAATTATTCTTCCGGACAATAAAAACAGTCTTTCACGGAACCGGATCTTAAATCAATCCTTTCACAGGAACAAATAATCAATAATCTTAATCTTTTATGGGTAAAAATCCAAGTTTTTTATCTTAGCGATAATTGTTTTACTAAATTAGCAAATTACTTTTTATGTGGGTTTTTATTAATATCAACAACAATGAACACTCTTAAATCAATCATTTTCAAATTATTTGTTTTAATGGTTTTTTCCCTTTTCATGGCATGCACACCTGTGAAAAAACTGAGGTATGTTAGTCAGGTAGGACATGAAACTGACAAAAGTGAATATTTTAATGACAGATCAGAAAAAACCATTCAACCCTATGATTATCTTTATGTTAAGATTTACAGTCTGGATGAACGTACAAATAGCATTTTCAATGATAGATATTCATCAGCTTTACATGAAACAGAATTAATCAGCTATGCTGTTGATGATAAGGGAAATATAAACCTGCCTTTTATCGGCGTTATTAAGGTTAAAGATCTTACAATTAACCAGGCTAAAGAACAGATTGAAAAATCACTTGGTGTTTACCTCAATAATATTTCCGTTGTTGTCCGCTATGTCAGCAACAAAGTAACGGTTTTAGGTGAAATAGCCCGGCCCGGACAGTATTCTTTTTTCGATGAAAAAATCACGGTTTTTCAGGCGATCGGCTTTGCCAGCGGGACCACCCCTTACGGGAATCTCAGTGATGTCACCCTCATACGTGAAAAAGACGATGTTATTAAATACCATTATCTTGATCTTACCAATAAAAATATAGTAGCATCAGAATATTATTATCTCCTTCCTAATGATATCATCATTATCAACCCCATTAACGCCAAATACCGTGAATTAAGGGATTACACCCTTCAAATTGTGTCTTCCCTGCTGGGTAGTGTTACAACATTGTTATCATCAATAATTTTATACCAGTCATTGACATCTGATTAGTCATTGTATATCATAAAATTTCAATTTATAATATATCGCACATGAAAAATACGAATGAAAATTTTACGAGCACCGTAGATTATAAAAGAGTGTTTAACCGGTTATACTCGTTCAAAAAAACATATATAGTTATTGCAATCATCTTTTTAGCCGGAGCTTTCCTGATCAACCGATATTCACCTAAAATATACAGGAACTCAACCCTTGTATTTATTACCAATACAAATCAAAACAGCCTTTTGGGCGGTGCAAGTCAAAATTTGTTTCAGGGCATGGGCTTTATGGCAAATAAACCCATTATTGATAATGAAATTGAAATTATTAAATCATTCAGTCTTGTAAAAGAAGTGATCAATGAACTTAATCTGAAAACAACTTATATCTCATGTCGTAATAACAGTCTGGCTGAATTGTTTTATAACACCCCACTTACAAGAAAAACAGAATTATATGATGATTCACCCATTAAGGTGAATATCGATCCTTCCATGCCACAGGCTGTATATCTGGTTTTTAATATTGTTTTTTTAAATGATAATGAATACCAACTGGAAGCTCATGGAGAAGAAATCGACATCTACAATTACATAGATGATCAGGTTATTTCAAGAGAAAACATTTTTTTCAAAAACAGATTCAGGTTCAGTGATGAGGTAAAAACCCGCTATTTTAACTTCAGGATACAAAAAACCGAAAATTTTGATAAAGCATTTACTGATAATAATAAGCTGGTATTTTATTTCAACAATACAAATTATCTCACCCTTGAATACATCAGTAACCTTAAAGTAGAACAGACATCCCAAAATTCCACACTGATTAATATTTCCCTTAAAGGAATCAATGCTAAGCGAATAACTGATTTTCTCAACGGACTTACCTCAGTATATATGGACAGAAGCCTTGAGAAAAAAAGCAAGATGGCTTTGGGCACCATTAATTTTATCGATTCTCAGATCGCCGATGTAGCTGATTCATTGAGTACAGCAGAATCAAGGCTAAAAGTTTTCCGGTCAAGCCACAGTGTAATGGACCTTGGATTTCAGGGGCAACAAACTTTTGAGACTTTAACCCAGCTTGAAACAGAAAAGGCCAATCTCAATGCACAACGACGGTATTATCAATACCTCAGAGACAATCTCTCAAATGAGAGTATTGCCGATTTAGCATCACCCTCCTCGATGAATGTTGTTGATCCGATTTTAACAAATCTCGTTACACAGCTGATAACATTAAGTTCTGAAAAGGCAAGTCTGATGAGAGACGGTTCCAACCAGCAAAATCTGTATCTCAACAACATTAACCTGCAGATCGAGAATCTTAGAAAAACCTTGAAAGATAACGTAACCAATACACTGAACACGTTAAACATGTCAGTGAATGAAATTAATTACCGGATTTCAAAACTTTCTTCCCAGATATCACAAATGCCAAAAACAGAACTGCAGTTAAAAGGCATTGAAAGAAAATTCAAGATCAATGATGAGATCTATACATTTTTGCTTCAAAAACGTTCGGAAGCCCAGATTCAAAGGGCGTCAAGTCTGCCGGACTATGAAATAGTTGACCCTGCGCAGGTTGCAATAGTCTCCAAAATAGCGCCTATGGGTACTCTCAATTATGCTATTGCCCTTTTACTTGCTTTACTATTGCCAAGTCTGGCTGTCTTTGCCTATGATTTCCTGAATAACAGAATAATGGAAGCTGACGAACTGGAATCACTCGCTGATTTACCTGTTCTTGGAAAAATATTTCACAGTTACCGCCGTGCAAAAATTGTCGCCCATGAGCACCCCAATTCATCTGTAACAGAATGTTTCAGGGCTGTCAGAACAAACTTTCAGTTCTTTTCTGAAGGAGGAAGAAAACAGGTTTTGCTGCTAACCTCATCAACGAGCGGCGAAGGCAAAACATTCTGCTCTATGAACCTGGCTGCGATATTTGCATTGAATGGGCACCGCACTGTATTGCTTGAATTTGACCTCAGAAGACCCAAAATTCACCAGGAGTTTGGCTCCAGTAATATGATTGGTATCAGCTCTTATTTAATTGATAAAGCTGTTATTGAAGACATTATCATACCTACACATATTGAAAACCTTGATCTGATCTCAGCGGGTCCTGCTGCTCCAAATCCCGCCGAACTAATTAATTCTGAAAGGGCAAGTGAGTTTATCGATAAGCTGAAAGAGATGTATGATTATATCATTATAGACTCTGCACCAGCCGGTATCCTTACAGAAACATACCTGCTCATGAAGTACGCCGACCTGAATATTTTAATCGTACGACTTAATAAAACAATAAGAGATACATTCAAGACAACATTAAAAAATCTTGAAGCTAATAAATTCACCAATCTTTCCATACTGATCAATGATATTGACATAAGCCGTGAAGCATTTAAATACGGCTATGATAAAAAATATTATACTGATGATCACAGAAATGGTTTGTTAACGCGGATATTCGGAAGGAAGGAATAAAAGGATCTTCATAACCATTTACAAGAAACAGATTACAATCCGATAAAGGAAATGACATTATTATCTGTATTAAGCGGGATTGGGCTTTTTTCCATCTTTAATAGCCTCTTCCTTTATCATTCGGATACAGGTTGTTGACATGAGAGCTTTGTACTATTTCATGTGTGTCAATATCCATCATCGTCAATACACCTCCCGGCCAGCCGGCCCCGGTATCCATCATGATGACCTCACAGGCCTTAACAGGTTGTGTTGTGCCAAGATTAATTGTTGGGGTATGGCCAACATAAACATGAGAAAAGCCTGTAATATTGTGTTGTGTATTTTCATCATGCTGTTGCAGCGCAGCATATACCAGGTCACGATCCCACAAAAAAACCTGTTCATCCTGTTGTTCAAGAGGAAGCCCGGGATCAAAGCCTCCGTGAACAAAAACCATGTCCTCAAGATGATAATAGAGATGGGCCTGGCTCAGCAAGCGTGTATGCGATTCCGGCACCTTTCCCCCCTGGTAGCTTTCAATGGTTGCCCTGCCCCCCTGCATGGTCCATATTGATGGTGCATTATGACTCAGAAACCAGTCCAATGCCCATTTATCATGATTGCCAATGATGTAAATGAGATTTTTTATTTCCAGTAACTTGTCAAAAACCTTGTTGACCTCAGGCCAACCGTCACAAACATCTCCAAGGCACACGAGCATATCATTGTCCATGTCAAAGGAAGTCATTTCAAAACACTCAAGTAGAGCCTTATAAGCGCCATGAATGTCACCGATCACATATCTTTTGCCTGCCATGGTGTGATTTACTTACTCCAAACCATTTGCTGCATTCAGATAGTTTTTCGTAAAAATGAAATGTTTTAAACAACAATTTAAGTATTGACCTGATAAGACCAGTGTCAATGAATACTCAGGAATAAAATTTTCTGTGTTGCTACAGGTATTGACTGACAAGAGCAACTATATTATCAACTGTATCAAAAGCTTCAGGTGTCGCCTTGCTGGATGGTATCTTAATTTTAAATTTATTCTCCAGAAAAACCAGCAATGACACCATCGAAAATGAATCAACATATCCGCTTGAAATCAAAGGTGTATCATAAGCTATTTCCGCGTCTTCATCATCAATGTACTCCTTGAGCACATAGTTCAAAACCAGTTCTTTCATTTCTTCGGTACTCATCTGTGTCATATCAATAGTTTTAAAATTTATAATTTATTCAGAATCAAGAGCCAGGACAATAGATCTGTATAGATCTTCCTTCATCAATCTTAAATCGTAAGTCGTACATCGTACATCGTAAATCTGAAATTATTATCTCAGTCATTCTCCAGTGTAGATATATCCCCGATCTCTTCTCCCCATTCTTTCGCATGAAGCAGCCTTCTCATTATTTTGCCGCTCCTTGTCTTTGGCAATTGATCGACAAATTCAATCTCCTGAGGCATAGCTACTGATGACAATTTTTTCCGGATGAAATTCATGATCTCAAGCTCGAGATCCGGACCCGGATCAACACCGGGTTTTAACGTTACAAAGGCCTTTACGACCTCCATGTTTATATCGTCTGGTTTTGCCACAACCGCTGACTCTGCAATTGACGGATGTTCAAGTAACGCTGATTCGACTTCAAACGGGCTCACTAAATGACCACCGGTGTTGATGACATCGTCGTCTCTTCCGATAAACCAAAAGTAACCTTCATTATCGATGCTTGCCTTATCTCCTGTGAGATACCATCCGCTTACAAATTTCTCCCTGTATTTCTCCTCATTGTTCCAATATGTCCTCATCATCGCCGGCCAACCTGGTTTAAATGCGATCAAACCAATTTTACCCGGCTCCCGGATCGGTTCAAAAGTCTTTGTATCCAAAACAGTTCCCGTAATACCGGGGAACGGCTTACCCATAGACCCGGGCTTTACCTTCATCCCCGGATAATTTGAAATCATAATGGAACCGGTTTCTGTTTGCCAGAAAGAATCGTGGAAAGGTTTTCCGAAATTCTTTTCTGACCATATCACAGCCTCGGAATTCAAAGGTTCGCCAACACTGGCAAGATGACGTAAACTTGACAGGTCATATTTTTTGATAATATCATCCCCTGCCTTCATCAACGACCTGATGGCTGTAGGTGCTGAATACCAGACTGTAACTTTATACTCTTCAATAAAACTATACCAGCTTTGTGCTGAAAATCCGGAATCAAGAACACATTGCGTGATACCGAGGCTCCATGGCCCGATGATGCCATATGAAGTACCTGTGACCCAACCGGGATCTGCAGTGCACCAGTATATATCTTCCTCCTGAAGGTCAAGAACCCATTTCGTCGTAAGGTATTGTGACAACAGGGAATAATGCACATGCTTCACACCTTTGGGCTGTCCGGTTGTTCCCGATGTATAGTGAAGAACTGAAGGTGATTCGGCTTCAGTCGGGTATATTTCAAGCTCTTCGACAGGTGCTCTTCTTTCAAGATCGAGGGCAATTTCCCTGTCTTTCAACTCATGTGATTCTTTGTGATCAATAATAATAATGAATTCCAGATGAGGCAGTTCATCTTTTATTTTTCTTACTTTGGATAAATGTTTTTTCTGGGTTATAATAGCCCGGGTTTGTGCGTTCTCCAGCCTGACATAGAGCGATTCATCCCCAAATGCCGAGAAGAGGGGCTGGACTATGGCTCCAATCTTCAATACGCCCAGAAATGAAAAATACAATTCAGGAACCCTGTCCATAAATAAACAAATCCTGTCCCCGTTAACCACACCGATCTCTCTAAGGAATGAACCTATTGTATTGCTTCTCAGCCGGACATCATTAAATGTGTATTGTTTTTCAGCGCCACCAAAGCCTTTGTAATACAAAGCAATCTTATCATTTTTCCCCTGCTTGCATATCCGGTCAGAACAATACCATCCGATGTTTATTTTGTCTCCCTCCCTGTATTCTAGTTCACTGGATGAAATTGACCAATCAAAATTCTTAATCCTTTCTTCGTATGAACCAATATTTGTCATAGCTGCGGTTTATTTGTTTATTCAAAGCCTAAAATATACTATTTTATACAGAGATGCCAAAAAAGTTATTTACAGCAAAAGATTGGTAAGTAAATAATCAGCTCCGTAGGAGCAATCTGTTTATAACAATACCATGGAAATTCATCATAAATCCATACGTCCCGCCGAATGGTGGGACGCGGGGAAGAGTAATCTAATGTACTTCTTTTGCTATAAACAGTTGGCCCCTCCGGGGCCATAAAAATGCATCCATAATTCCAAATGTTTAAAAAGAACCTGTCATTCTTCCTGGGGCAATATTGCCAAATACTGAGAGACTATTCACTATTCACTATTCACTATTCACTATTCACCTGTCACCTGATAAGCATACTTGCATTCTCTATTACCGCAACAGATCCTGTTTGCTTTTTGAGCATATCGCCGGCCTGCATTTCATCAATTTTCTTCACGCCCATCAAACTGCAGGTCTCTTCATCAAGGTTTGTGATCATGAATATATTGATCCGTTTTGTCTTTTCCATCATAGCCAGCGCCGTGCCACCGTTACCCTCATATTTCTTTGACAGTTTATCGAACACATTGTCCCAGCCACCAGCCCTGAATAAAGGCAGGAATGTACCGGTGCCGATTCCGTCACGGCACTCGGCAAGGAGAATCAATGTACCCCCGTCTTTAACAAAAGAAGCGGCGTTATGCACTGATTTATGCGACTGAATAAAATTAATATCCTTTGGATAACCGCCTCCGGAAGCAATCACACAATCAAAAAGTTTCTCTGTCTGGCTTTTAAAATATGTATTATGCTGATTGCAGGCTCCCAGAAAATCACTGTAAGCAGAACCGATATGCAACTGGCAGACTTTGCCCTGACTGTTGAGAATGCCGTGAACAGACAGGCGTGCTGGCAACAGGGTATCGATTTCACGCAGGTCTTCAGCCACCGGATTACCATCAAGGATGCCACTCTGGCATCCGGACTCCAGCTTTCTTTCATTTAAATTTAAATAAAGGCTGTGATTGTGATAGATGGCTTCCCGCGATGCCAGTCCGGGGAAAAGCAGTTTCCGGCCGCCGCCAAAACCTGCAAAATAATGATGTGAAATGGATCCAAATGTTATCAGCAATGTTGATTCAAGAACATCTTTACGCAGGGTAACCGGCGTTCCCATTTTGGTGGTTCCCAGTGTTGTCATTGCAGTTGCATCGGAACAGTCGTGGTGAATAAATGACTGTTTGAAATAAATCTTACCATAAGCATTTACACTTTCTTCATCTGTTTGCCTCGGATGTGTTCCGTAGGCAATGTAAAATGTTATGTTTTCCTTTCCGGCACCCGACTTCTCTAAGATATCAACCAGCCAGGGCAGATAATTGTTATATCCGCAAAGCCTGGTTTTATCGGAAACAACAATGCCGATATTTCGTAAATCCTGTGAGGTTGTAGAAAGCCTCAAAAGAAAATTGGTGTAAAATGTTTCCTTATTAATCGTATATTCAGGTTCGCGAAACTTCAATATTTCAGCATTGGCAGGAATTTCAAAAGATATGACCTGGCTACCATATTTTAACCTGGACTTCATAACCGCTTTTTTTCAAATTTACAAAAGAGTTTTGATTTTTTTTTGCCTTTTGTTGAAGCTGCATTAATTTTAGCCTTTAAAGAAATTAACTTGGCAGTGCCCTCAAATATCGCTGACACCCCTTTGATGAACCAGTATACAAGCATCAAAGCCAAACACCCCGATGCCATTTTATTGTTCAGGGTGGGTGATTTTTATGAGACTTTTGATGAAGATGCTGTCAAGGCTTCAGAAATACTTGGCATCACCCTCACAAAAAGGGCCAACGGCGCCGCTTCCTTTGTCGATCTGGCAGGCTTTCCCTACCATGCGCTTGACACATATCTTCCCAGGCTGGTGAGGGCCGGACAGCGTGTTGCCATATGTGAACAACTCGAAGATCCCAGGTTAACAAAGAAGCTTGTTAAACGTGGTATCACCGAAATGGTAACGCCCGGTGTAAGCCTCAATGACAACGTACTGGAACACCGGGAAAATAATTTCCTTGCCTGCGTGCATATCGACAAAACAGCGGCCGGCGTAGCTTTTCTGGATATTTCAACCGGTGAATTCCTTACCGCTGAAGGAAGCTTTGAGTACATTGATAAACTGTTGAACAATTTTTCACCCAAAGAAGTACTGTTTGAAAGAGGAAAACAAAAATCCTTTCACGCGTTGTTCGGGCATAAGTTTTTCACCTATAAGCTGGATGACTGGATCTTCACTGAAGATTCGGCTCATGATAAACTCACGCGGCATTTTGAAACACTTTCACTAAAAGGCTTTGGGATCTCAGGCATGAAACTTGGTATTGTCGCAGCCGGCGCCATTTTACAATACCTCGATGTCACCCAGCATCACCAGGTTAAACATATCACTTCTCTTGCAAGAATTGAAGAAGATCATTATGTATGGCTTGACAAGTTTACCATACGTAATCTTGAACTGTTCCAGCCCATTCAGGAGGGAGGGAAGGCCTTTATTGATATTATTGACAAAACCCTTTCACCCATGGGTTCACGCCTGTTGAAACGATGGATTGCCCTTCCTCTTAAAGATATTCATCCCATCAATGAAAGACTCGATGTGGTGGGTTATTTCATCCAAAATCCTGAGCCCAGGGCAGAGGTTGAAGAACAGATCAAGAACATCGGAGACCTCGAACGCATTATATCAAAAGTTGCTGTCGGCAGGATCACACCCCGTGAGGTCATCCACATCAAAAATGCCCTTTCAGCTATCAATCCGGTTAAAGAGCTGTGCAATTCTTCCGGTGAACCGGTTCTCAAAAGAATCGCTGAACAACTTAACCCCTGCCCTATTATCCGCGATCGTATTGAACGTGAACTTAATCCTGATCCCCCGATGCAGATTATACGGGGAAATGTCATCTCTTCAGGCGTCTCTGACGATCTCGATGAACTGCGCAACCTGCTGCGCAGCGGAAAGGATTATTTACTTCAATTGCAGCAGAGGGAAATAGAACAGACCGGAATTTCTTCATTGAAAGTAAGCTTTAACAATGTTTTCGGCTATTATATCGAAGTCAGGAATACGCATAAAGACAAGGTGCCGGCTGAATGGATAAGAAAACAAACACTGGTCAGTGCCGAACGATATATTACTGAAGAACTTAAAGAGTATGAATCAAAAATTCTTGGAGCAGAAGAAAAAATACTGGAACTGGAAACCCGTTTGTTTAACGAGCTTGTTACTGCCCTTTCTGAATACATAATCCCCATTCAGTTGAATGCTGCGCTGATAGCCCGCCTCGACTGCCTGCTATCCTTTGCTGTATGTGCACTGGAAAATGATTACAACCGCCCGGTATTAACTGACTCAGATGTCATTGAGATAAGCCAGTGCCGGCATCCGGTCATTGAAAAACAACTGCCTGTTGGTGAAAGCTATATTGCCAATGATCTTTACCTCGACAGTAAATCACAGCAGATTATCATCGTTACCGGTCCGAATATGTCCGGTAAATCTGCATTATTACGGCAGACAGCCCTTAACGTGCTGATGGCCCAGATCGGCAGCTATGTTCCCGCCCGCAGTGCCAGCATCGGATGTGTTGATAAGATTTTTACCCGTGTGGGAGCCTCCGATAATATATCCATGGGGGAATCTACTTTTATGGTTGAGATGAATGAAACCGCCAGCATCCTGAATAACCTTTCTTCACGAAGTCTCATCCTGCTCGATGAAATCGGACGTGGGACAAGCACCTACGATGGGATAAGCATTGCCTGGGCTATGGTTGAATTTATTCATGAACATCCTAAAGCCAAAGCCAAAACAATGTTCGCCACACATTACCATGAACTGAATGAGATGGAAAACTCCTTTGAAAGGGTGAAAAATTACAATGTATCAGTGAAAGAACTTGATGACCGTGTTATATTCCTCCGTAAACTGGTAAGAGGAGGCAGTGAACACAGTTTTGGTATTCACGTGGCCCGTATGGCCGGTATGCCAAAAAGCCTGGTAAACCGTGCCAATGAAGTACTGGAAGAACTTGAAAAATCGCATCTTAAAAATCAGCTCGTCAAACCTGTTGCAGACCTTGCTGAAAAAAGAGAAGGTTTTCAGCTCAGCTTTTTTCAGCTCGATGACCCTGTGCTGAAACAAATTCGTGATGAAATAGCCAGAACAGATATCAACAACCTCACACCTGTTGAAGCCTTAAATAAGTTATATGAAATTAAGAAGATGACCGGGTTGAAATAGGTTTACCGGATTATTCTGCCGGCGATAGGGGTGAAAAACTCTGCACGATGCTATACTGTAAAATCCCCTCTACCTCCCCAGGGGGAGAACACTGGCATTGGTTATTTGTAAGGAGGGGTAAGGCAGTTGGTCCGAATAAAGGAAGTTAATGAAACACCGTGGAAAAAGACTTTTTTGTTTTACATTAATGATTTTTTGCAACGTAACCAGTCCCCCCTAAAGGGAATTAGGGTTTTGTCGTCAAACTAAAACATGGTGAATAGATATCAATTTATTATTGTCGTTATGGTCATATTCATGGAAATTTCTTTTTGTCAAAGGAAACATTGCAGACATGTTTAATTATTCAAATCCGGAGGATTTGCATGTTTATAGAAAGCCTTAATCGGGAGAAATATTCGACCCCAGCCGGGGTCGTATATCCTGTACACATAATGTTCTATATACATAGGATCCCGCCGGGATCCTTTTTGCATTAACCTGGTGCTTTCTTGCATAGCCTGACGGTTAATCATGTGAGATAGAATTATTAAAGCAACCTTTTTATGGTCATATGCATCTATTCATAACAGAAAACCTTATATAAATCCGTCACCATGAAATCAAATGCATACTTTCCGGCCTGCAGTTTCAGGATAATAAAAATGATCCTGTTATTTGTGCTCATGATAATACCCGTAACGGTTTTATCACAAGAGCCTGATGACAAGGACAAGACATGTTCTCCTTATTTCTTTGTGAATGACAGTACAGGAACTGAAAAGCTTCCGTTGAAAGCAACATCAGCCGAAGTGAATATCAGCGGTGTTATTGCTGATGTATGGGTAAAACAGACCTATTGTAACGAGGGCAGCAATGTCATCGAAGCAATTTATGTATTTCCTGCTTCCACAAAAGCTGCTGTCAATTACCTGGAAATGACCCTTGGGAACCGGGTATTGATAGCCAAAATTGAAGAAAAGCAAAAGGCACGCGAGGAATATGAAGAGGCAAAAGAGGAAGGAAAAACTGCCACTTTGCTTGAACAACAGCGTCCGAACGTATTTCAGATGAATGTGGCCAATATTCTTCCCGGAGATACTATCATGATTGAGATGCATTATACCGAGCTCATAACACCTGTTGAAGGTATTTATGAATTTGTATATCCTACAGTGGCAGGACCGCGTTACAAAAGCCCGTCGGAAAATGACGAAGGCTGGGTGTCAACACCATATCTTCATGAAGGCGAAAAACCACCGTATACTTTTGAAATAGAGGTAAATCTGAATGCAGGCTTACCCATTCATGATTTTTACTGTACGTCTCATCCGTCTGCTGTAATCCGTTATTCCGGTGATAACATTGCTTTTTGCAAGCTCGATAGTACTGCAAGTGACGGTGGTAACAAGGATTTCATACTTGATTACAGCCTCTCAGGTAACGAACTGGCTTCAGGTCTGTTGCTCTATGAAGGTGAAGATGAGAATTTCTTCCTTGCCATGATTCAACCACCGAAAAATCCAAGAGATGATCAGATACCGCCCCGGGAATATATTTTAATCATGGACGTATCAGGCTCCATGTACGGATTCCCGATTGATATCTCCAAAACCCTGTTGGTTGACCTCGTAAGCAATCTAAGACCCACTGATAAGTTCAATATTCTCTTCTTTGCAGGCGGTAATGAATTGCTTGCAGAAAGCTCAATTGAGGCTAATAATGAAAATATACAGATGGCCGTTGATATGATTGAACAAAGGACAGGCGGCGGAGGGACGGAATTACTGCCGGCACTGCAAAGGGCGTTAAATCTTCCCTGCTCGGATCTTGCATCACGCACCTTTATCATCGCCACTGATGGTTACGTAAGTGTTGAAAAGGAAGCCTTTGACCTGATCCGCCACAACCTGGGCAATGCCAATTTCTTTCCCTTTGGCATTGGCTCGTCAGTAAACCGCTATATTATAGAAGGCATGGCACATGTTGGTATGACAGAGCCGCTGATCGTTACAACCCGGGAGGAAGCATACGTACAGGCGGAGAAATTCAGAGAATACATTCAATACCCGGTGCTGACAAACATCAATGTGGATTTCCGGGACTTTGACGTATATGATGTTGAACCCATAGCGGTTCCGGATGTCATGGCACAAAGGCCTGTTATACTGTTCGGAAAATACAACGGCCTTCCGGCGGGAAATATCACAGTAACAGGATTAAGCGGCGAAGCAGCCTACATCAAAAACCTCACTGTTACTGATTTTCACCCTTCAGAATCCAATGCAGCTCTGCGCTACCTGTGGGCACGATTCAGGATACAGCTGCTTGATGACTATGCTTCAGTGACCTATGATTCCGACAGTACAATAATAAAAGAAATTACCCGGCTGGGCCTGAAATATAATTTACTGACCGACTATACTTCGTTTATTGCCGTTGATTCCCTGATCCGCCGTGATTCAGGTGATGTGGTAACCGTCAGGCAACCGCTGCCCCTGCCTGAAGGTGTCAGTGATTATGCTGTAGGAGAAGGCATGAACGGTTCATACGGAGGACCTGCAGCAATTGTGGTAGACTATCATGGTGGATATGGAGGAAAGGCTTTAGTTGACAATGATTTTTGCGACAGTTGCTCATTTATGAAGTACAATTCACCCAATCCGTTCTCTCAATATACCTTTATTCGCTTTCATATTGCACCTGATGATGAACTGGAGGCAAAAATCCTGGAGGTATTCGACTGCTACGGAAAAATCGTCCACAGCGAAGATATCTCTGCATACGGACAGGGCTGGCAAAGTTTCTTCCTTGTATTACAGCAGAACCCGACAACATTACCGTCCGGCGTTTACTATGTGAAACTGAAAATCGGAAACCGGTATGTCAGTTCGCTGAGGATATGCATAATATAGTGATTATACATTGTTATAAACATTGGGGTTAGGTTGTGTTTCTTTCAATCTGCAATCCGTTGGCTAAAGCCAACGGCAATAGATCGTCCTATTGAAGCATCTGTTGTTGTAAGCATTAGCTGACGGATTAGTTCAAAAATTATTCCTTCCTTACAACAGATGCAAAGCATTGCGTCTCTGCATGTCATTTGTAACTATCCCCATCTCCAAAACCCACACCACTGACCATTAATCATGCGTCACTGCCCCACCCTAAACCCTTGCACCACTTGTCACTTGTCACTCGTCACTTGTCACTACTCGTCCCTTGTCCCTTGTCCCTATATTCATCAATGATCAAATCCATTTCCTCATTTATCCGCTCGTCCACCCGCCGCCTTTTCTCATCGGCAGCAAACCATTCAACGGTGCGTCTTATACCATCACGAAAAGGTATGGTCGCCTGAAAATCCGGGACGAAGGATTTGATCTTACTGTTGTCAAAGACAACGCTCCAGCACTTATCTCCCAAAAGAGTGCCTTTTAATCGCGGGACCACTTCAGCAATAAAGTCAGAAGGTATATGCACAATATTCGCTTCCTCTCCCAGTGCTTCAGCTATTGTTTGGTATAGCTGATTCCACGTAAGCACCTCATCAGTGGTGATATGAAAAGCCTGTCCTATGGCTTTGGCATTACCAAACAATCCAAGCAACCCTTTGGCCAGATCCTCGGCATGGGTTACAACCCACAACGATGTTCCATCACCGTGCACGATTATGGGCTTTCCTTTCATTATCCGGTCGGCCAGTGTATAACAACCCCATCCGCCGATGGCAATGGGGAAATTGGTACTATAGGTAAGAGAAGGACGTATCACTGTTGCAGGGAATCCTTCATCATGGTATGCCTTCATCAGGCGCTCTTCGCAGGCTATCTTATCGCGTGAATACTCCCAGAAAGGATTGACCAGCGGCGTTGATTCTTTGATAATATAATGCGCCGGAGGCTTTTGGTAAGCTGATGCTGAGCTTATAAAAATATAATGGCCTGTCTTTCCCCTGAAAAATTCCAGGTCACGTTCGATATCTTCTTCTTTAAAGGCAATCCAGTCAACCACAACATCAAACCGGAGTCCGTCAATAACCTTCTTAACATCAGCGGGTTGCTGAATGTCGGCTGTCAGCCTTTTACTGCCGGGCACTTCTGCAGTGCGCATCCCCCTGTTCAAAAGATAAAGGTCAAAACCTCTCTCAACAGCCAGACGGCTCACGGCAGAACTGATAAAACCTGTCCCCCCGATGAACAATACTTTCATAGAATGATTTTTAATGAGGCTTTCTCAAAAGGGGCCTTAAACGTCATCCTGAATTAAATTCGGGATCTCCTTGGGCGGTCTGTCAAAATATAGGAGATCCCGAAACACCTGCCCACCATTGCCAGGCAGGCGGAAATTCAGGATGACATTTAGGGCCTCTTTCGAAACAGCCTCGCGTAATTTTTAAAGATACGATGAAAATAAATTATTCACACTGTGCCTTTAAGTAAGAAAATGCATATTTTCGAACTCTGGTAATCAGGCTTATTTTTTATATGGATAACAAAACAGCTGTCATTGTGGGTGCGGGAATCGGGGGTATTGCCACCTCTGTTTTTCTGGCCCGCAACGGATACAAGGTAAAGGTGTATGAAAAAAATGAGTTCCCGGGTGGACGCTGCAGCGGAATAACACGCGACGGGCACCGCTTTGATATGGGGGCAACCATTTATCTTATGCCTTCGATCTACAGGTCGGTTTTCGAATCAATGGGATTGAAAATCGAGGATTGCTTTCAGTCTCTTCCCCTGAATACCTTGTATAAAGTGTATTTTGAAGACGGGACAGAAATCCCGTTCTCAGCAAATAATGTCATCATGCAATCAAGTCTTGAAGAAACAGAACCCGGCAGTTATCAGAAAGCCCGCAGATATATTTCCACCGGCTATGGTTTTTTCGAACTTGCCATGAAAAAACTCATCGGCCGCAATTTTTACCATCTGTTTGATTTTATAACCATCAGCAATATGATATTGTTGATGAAGTTGAAAACATACATCAGGCATATTGCATTTGCCAGGAAGTTCTTCAGGCATCCTCATCTGGTTAAAGCCTTTACTTTCCAGAACATCTACGTCGGCCAGGACCCGAATAAAGCCCCCGCTCTTTTTGCCATGATACCTGCAGCCGAGCTGACGGAGGGCTCTCTGGTACCGGCAGGAGGCATGTATAAAATCACAGAAGCATTGATATCACATGCTGAAAAGCTGGGTGTTCAGTTTTTTTACGGAAAAGCAGTGAGCCGTATTAAAGTCAATAAAAGAATGGCGGAAGGTGTTGTGCTGGAAGACGGTGAAGAAACAACATCCGACATTGTGGTTGCCAATGCCGACCTGCCATATGTCTATCATGAACTGTTACCTGACAGGCGGATCTCAAAACGTATAGAACGCCTGAAATATTCATGTTCCGCTATTGTTATTCATTGGGGTCTTGACAAGACCTATCCGCAACTCGGCCATCATAGTGTTTTTCTGTCGGATAACTACAATAGCAACCTCAATTGTATTTTTAAAGATCATTCTATTTCAGATGATCCGAGCTTTTATATCCATGCCCCGTCAAGGACTGATCCGACAGCAGCTCCTGACGGCGAAGATACGCTGACGGTAATCATTCCCTCGGGACATGCTGATGAGAAAAAGCCTCAGGACTGGAACGAACGCCTGCATAAAGTCCGCCAGAGTGTGATTAAACGGTTAAAGAAACTGGGACTTACCGACATTGATGATCATATTAAATTTGAGTTTTCTTATCTCCCACACGACTGGAAAAATATTTTTAATCTTTCGAAAGGGGCAACCTTCGGAAGTCTTGGCCATAATATCTTTCAGATGGGCTATTTTCGTCCGCACAACCGGCACAAAAAATACAGGAACCTTTACTTTGCCGGCGGGAGCACGCATCCCGGTAACGGGATACCGCTTGTATTACTATCGGCTAAGCTCACCACGGAAAGGATACTGAAAGACCTGCCATAAACAATATATTGTGGCATAATTTATGCAAATTCACTATTTTAACGCTTTCTTTGATCTAAAAAAATAAAGCATCTCATGTCCAGGCAACGCGAAGAATATCTGAACCTGTTCAATGGCATTGACTTTGAGAGGATAAAGGATCATCCCAACATACTCATCGCGGCCAGTTTCTGGGATAACAGCCGGTATGAAGCGGCCAGGACATTTTACCGGTTTATGCGGACCATTGATGACCTGATTGATGATCATAAAGCAGAACATCTTCAATTTTCAGAAGATGAGAAAAAAAAGTACGTCCTTGATGTTCAGCAATGGCTTAACACCATCCGGAATTCAACCCGTGAGAATTCACTTTACCAGGAGCTGACAGAGACTATTGACCGGTTCCATATACCGCTGTGGCCGATTGAAGCCTTTGCCAAATCTATGGTTTATGATATAAACCACGAAGGCTTCAGTACATTGCATCAATTCCTCGAATATGCGCAGGGCGCTTCCGTAGCACCGGCATCCATATTCGTTCATTTATGTGGTTTAAAGGAGGATAACGGGCAATTCCTGCCGCCCCCTTTCGATGTGAAAGAAGCTTCTATCCCCTGTGCCATTTTCAGCTATCTTGTACATATAATCCGTGATTTTCAAAAAGATCAGTTTAATAACCTGAATTATTTTGCCGACAATATCCTTGAAAAGAACGGCCTAAACAGGAAAGACCTGCAAATCATTGCCAGGAATGGAGATATTCCCGGGGGATTCCGTAAGGTTATCAGGGAGTACTATGACCTGGCTGAACAATACAGGATCAGGACCTGTAATATGATTCATACCCTCTGGCCATACCTGGGTCCTCGTTATAAGCTGAGCCTGGAAGTTATCTTCAACCTCTACCTGATGGTTTTTGAAAGGATAGATCCTGAAAGCGGCAGTTTCTCGATGCAGGAGCTTAATCCCACAACAGAAGAAATGCGCGACAGAGTACTTGAAACCGTAAAAAACTTCAAAGAGAAACACAGCAATTGTGCAAAATTTTAAGCAGTTCTTTTGATGATAGAAAAAATTGAATAAATTTGCACCCTCTTTGAGGTGCCAAACACAAAGTGGATATAGTTCTTGGATAAAGAATTATTGCGGAAATAGCTCAGTTGGTAGAGCATGACCTTGCCAAGGTCAGGGTCGCGGGTTCGAGTCCCGTTTTCCGCTCAAATTATTTGGTGATTTGGTGATCTGGTGATTTGGTGATCTGGTGATTTGGTGATTGAGTGTTGGGTTTTGAGTGTGGGTTCTGAGTTGTGGAATTGAGGCAAAGAAAAAGGATTTGCCTAATTCTTCAGAATGGCGGCACTGTTAACTGTAAAAAATATAAATCGTCGATGGATCCTAATGAACTGTCACAAAGAACTAAAAGTTACGCACTCAACATCATAAAGTTCTTTCAAAATTTGCCAAAAACAGAGGAATCAAGGATCTTGGGGAAGCAATTGCTTCGTTCTGCAACATCTGTCGCTGCCAACTATAGGGCAGCACGCCGATCAAGATCAAAAAATGAGTTAATTGCCAAAATATCTATTGTTGTTGAAGAAAGTGATGAAGCTCTTTTTTGGCTCGAACTCATACATTACTCAGGGATTGCAGATCCTAATTCCATAGCTTTGCTAAAAAAGGAAGCTGAAGAATTATTATTTATTTTTTCAGCATCCAGAAAAACAGCAAAGAATAATATTGAAGAAAAGGCATAAATATGCGAATTATGAACAGCAGCAACATATTCAATCACCAAATCACCAAACCTGCCTGCCGGCAGGCAGGTCACCAAATCACTAAATAAATTGGTCAACATATTCGCACATCAACAAATCATTGAACAAACAACAGCAAAAGAATATTCAATCACCAAATCACCAAACCTGCCTGCCGGCAGGCAGGTCACTAAATCACCAAATAATTCTGCCCGGATGGTGGAATTGGTAGACACGCAGGACTTAAAATCCTGTGGCCAGTAATGGCTGTGCGGGTTCAATTCCC
>JAFGTR010000118.1 GCA_016934055.1 Bacteroidales bacterium
AGGTCACTGATCATTACCAAATCTAAATGAACTGAAAATGGCCCTTAAAAAACCCTCTCTGCAGGTTAAGGTCGGATTACTTATGATACTGTCCGTCATCCTCCTCGCGTCTGCAGGCTATCTTTCATACCGCAGCCTTTCCTCTATTGTTTCATCAATTCAGGTCAATACAGAACCTGATCTGAGACTTTTTATGATAAGAGAGATTTCAATGGATCTGGAGAAAGCTGAGAACAGTGTACGCATTTATTCGGTTACAAAAGACGGGCAGGACCTAAAACCATACTACAGCATATTGTCTGGTATTGATGATAAAGTTGATAACTTACGTACAGCTTGTATAAACGATTCCTTGCTGCTGAAACAGGTTGATATCGTAACCAGCCTGATTGAAGAGAATATAGCCATCTGGAATCAAATGCTTTATCTCAGTCACAATGACAGCGTGGATCATTATCTGAAGCAATTATCAGTGCAGCTTGACAGCATTTCTTCAAACAACAGAAATGATGAAAAAGGCATTTTAAAAAAGGTATTCATCCGAAGTAAAAAAAGTAACCTGGATGAAAAAAAACTGATCAGCGATCTCAACAGACTGGAGAAACAGGACAGCATAACGAATGAAAAAATGATGAAACGGGAAGCACAGCTGGCCATAACGAGCAGACAAATAAAGGAAAAGTTTTATGATCTGATAACCGACATGGAGGAAGAGGTTACACTCCTTATGAAGAATAAAGCTACTGCAGCTGATAAGCTTGCCAGCCAGACATACCAATGGCTTGCCATGTTTTCCCTGTTAGGTACATTACTGGTCATTCTGGTTTTGTTTATCCTTATCCGCTATATCAGAAAAACCCGTGCTTCACAGTTTGCTCTTGAGAATGCAAAAAATGAAGCTGAAAAGCTGGCCAGGACCAAGGAAATGTTCATGGCTAACATGAGCCATGAGATCCGGACACCGGTAACAGCCATTTCAGGGTTTACCGAACAATTGTTGCATGAATCCTTTGATGAAAATACTTTACGTAATCTGAAGGTTATTAAGTCATCTGCCGATCACCTGGCCAAAATAATTGATGACATCCTTGATTTCTCCAAACTGCAAAATGGTAAAGTTGCACTGGAAAAAGTACATTTTAACATCCGGCAGGTACTGGAAGATGTTTACAGCCTTTTTGAAAAAAAAGCCACGCAAAACAATACCAGGTTGCATTATTCTCTGCATCCTGATGTACCTTCTGTTTTACTGGGCGATCCTTACAGGCTGAGACAAATCATGATCAATCTGGTTGGCAATTCAATTAAATTCACAAAGGATGGCGATGTACATTTTTCAGTGAGTTCAGGCAAAAATAAGTCATCTGAGATTGGACTGATCCTGGAATTTAGCGATACAGGCATTGGTATTGAAGAAAGCAAGCTGAATACGATCTTTGAGGATTTCACACAGGCTGAAATGAATACAACACGGAAATACGGAGGCACAGGCCTGGGCTTGTCTATCGTCAGAAAGCTTGTTGAGTTGCATAATGGCAATATCGATTGCATAAGCAAAAAAAATCAGGGTACAAAGATTACCTGTCGGCTTCCCTACCTTACCGGTGATGAAAAACAACTAAAAAGGGATGTTGAGCCACCCCTGTCTATTCCAGAAGAGATCAGGAAACTTAAAGTTCTGATAGTTGATGATGAAGAATATAACAGACTTCTGTTCAAGACGATACTTGACAGATGGAAGACAGAACACCACGAAGCCGGGGATGGTATTATGGCGCTTGACATGGTCAAAGCTGAACATTATGACCTGCTTTTTATGGATGTGAGAATGCCAGGGATTGACGGCTTAAAAGCAACAAAGTTTATTCGGGAAGAATTACACATTAACAGGTCAGACATGCCCATAATAGGCATTTCGGCTGCCTGTACGAACGAGGACAGACAAAAGTATGAAAAGGCCGGGATGAATGCGTTTCTGCCTAAACCGTTTACGGAATCCATGCTTTTTACAACCATTCTCTCAGTTGTCAGCAAAAGTATTCCAGATGACATAACTGATGCCGTTACCCAAGATGAAATGTCAACATCTCCTGCAAAAAAAATCGACCTTAAAGGACTTTATCATATTTCAGGAGGCGATAAGCAATTTGTAAAACAAATGATGCAGACTTTTATAGAAACAACAGATAAGGGATTAAAAGAAATGCATAATGCAGTTATTGCTGGTCAATTAGAAACGGTTATGGGAATAGCCCATAAAATATCACCACCATGCCGGCATATAGGTGCAATTGAGTTGTTTAATACCCTCCGGAGAATCGAAGATAACTTAAAGAACCATACTGAAACCGGTAGTGTTGAATCACTGGCTGAGGAATCAACAAAAGAATTCGAAGTCATCAGGGAACTCCTAAACAAGCAAATTGAAGGAATTCATTAAACAACAGGGTAAATAAAACTTGAAAAAATCGTTATGATTTCACAGTGTTTTTATCTTTGTTAATATCTGAATGTTCGTTTGTTTTGGTTAAAAAAGCCTTGACCAGCAAAGGCTCATGCAAGCCAGGCTTTAGCAAATGTCATAATTTTTCAAACACATAAATTGATTCATGACTGAAAAACCCTTGCGCATATTTGTTGTTGAAGATAATGACTGGTATAACCGATTGCTGGTTCACACACTTTCACTGAATCCCGATTACGAAGTGAGGACCTTTTTCAACGGCAAAGACTTTCTGAATGACCTTCACATGTCACCTGACATTGTAACTCTTGATTACAGATTACCCGATATTACGGGCCTTGAGCTTCTTAAAAGAATACGTCAGGAAAATTCAGATATTCAGGTAATCCTGATATCCGAACAGGAAGATATCGATACTGTTGTCAGCCTGCTCAAACACGGGGCCTATGACTATATCACCAAATCAAATGACATCAGGGACAGGTTGCTGAATACGGTACAAAACATACGCAATGATATCGGTCTTAAAAGAGAGATTTACACCCTGCGCAGGGAGGTTCAGAAAAAATATAGTTTCCGGCAAAGTATTCTGGGTGAAAGTGAAGCCATTAAAAGCATTTATGAATTAATTGATAAGGCACTTGGGACAAATATCTCAGTCACCATTACGGGTGAGACAGGAACCGGAAAAGAACTTGTGGCGAAGGCTATTCACTATAATTCAAAACGAAGGGAAAAAGCATTTGTGGCTGTTAATGTTGCGGCAATTCCTTCTGAACTGATAGAGAGTGAATTGTTTGGCCACGAAAAAGGATCATTCACAGGAGCTTCATTCCGGCGTATCGGCCGGTTTGAAGAAGCCGATGGCGGCACACTTTTTTTAGATGAAATAGGAGAAATGGAACTTACCTTTCAGGTTAAATTGCTGAGGGCATTGCAGGAGAAAGAGTTTGTAAGAATTGGCAGCAATAAGCCGGTTAAAACCGATTGTCGTATTATTGTGGCCACAAACAAAAATTTGAAAGAGGAAGTTAAGAAAGGAAATTTCAGGAAGGACCTTTATTACAGGTTACTGGGTTTACCCATTGAATTACCGCCATTACGCGAAAGGGGCAATGATATACTCATCCTTTCAAAACATTTTATCGGACAGTTTTGCATTGAAAATGAAATATCCTTGAAGAAATTGTCAACCGAAGCACAAATAAAACTCATGAGATACCATTTTCCCGGTAACATACGCGAGTTAAAATCAATAGTTGAACTTGCAGTAACTCTGACAGAAAATGAGGAAATTGAACCTGCAGATATTGTTCTTGATACTGGGGATCCATTATCATCAATTGGCAGTGATGATCTCACCTTACGGGAATATGAAATGAAAATCATTAAAGCAACATTAAAGAAAAACAATAATGACATCAGGGTGACTGCAAAAAAACTTGATATTGGTGTTTCAACAATATACAGACTGTTAAAGGGAAAAAAAGAAGAAAATGAATAGAGATAATGATTTTGGAAGAATACATTGATCCCTTATAAATGCTAATTAAGGGTTGAATAAAAAAGCAAAACAGATAAGGTGTGAACGGGCATCGAAAAAACCTGCCTTCACTGCCGTTTCGGCAGGCAGGAATGCGTACCACGTGATATAAGTTAACAATGAAATGCCAACAAGCATATTTTTTTCTTGATTCTTTTGTCCCGACATAGAATTTTTATATTATGAAAAGCATAATCAATAAGGTCTATGTCGGGAGCCTGTCCGGCTTGAGGACATATGTTGAATGAAAAAACACTGCAATTTTCACCAGAATGATTGATTATAATATTATCGTAGTGTTGTTTTTAACTCTTAACTGGCATTATAAATAATCTCATATTTTCTCATTATGAGAATTATTTTCTTAAAATGAGCTGCTCCGGATTTCCTGCCTTACAATTAATAATCTTATTATTAAGCTTTTACTAAAAGAATCATTTCCGGAATACCTTTTGACATGGAGTATGCCAACATGAATAAGCATACACATGAATACGACGATCCGGAACTATAAAGAAATTGTCTGTAAAAACTGTCCTTACTTTGGTTTTCAGTGTAATGGCAGAAATCAGAACCTGAACTATCTCAGAAATGGATCAGAACAAACCTATGGCCGGCATCATGTTTGTCCGCGGTTCAGTGCCCGATATACAGGAGATTATGCTATAATGGGGTATCAATTTATTGAAAGTAATACTAAAAAATAGAATTAAACCTTTAAAATTTGGAGGAAATCATATGAAAAACGAAGGAAGCAATAACAAAAACCTTGCGAATGATAACATAAACGCATGGAGAATTGAGCAAAATGCCCGTAAAAAAGGCATCACTAAAGGCGCTGTGACAACAGCAGTGATTGGTCTGATGGTGCTGATAGCTGCCGGTATTTTAGTTTATTCCATATACAACCGTGAGCATAAAAAACAACTCAGTCTTATTGCAGAACAGGAGCATGTATTTAACCAGGAACTGACCGCACGGGATTCAGTGATTAATGAGTGGGTTCTAACCTTCGACCAGATTGAAAAGGATTTGAATTTAGTCAGGGAAAAAGAACACCTGATCTCCCTTGAGGTATCAGATACTGAATTCTCGAAAGACAGAAGACAACAGATTCTGGAAGATGTGAAGTATATTAATACACTGCTTGACAAGAATAAAAGGAGAATCGCATCATTGAATGCACAACTGAAGAAATCAGGGATAGAAATTCAAGGCCTTAAGGACAAAATACTTAACCTTGAAGCATCAATGACCCAACGCGATAGTGTAATCTCATCATTGAAACTGGCACTGGTAGATAAAGATTTTGAAGTAGAACAACTGAATACACGTTTGACAGATCTGCAAATGACCGTTGTACAGCAGGATGAAAAAATCAGCCATCAAACTGATGAACTAAACAAGGCTTTTCTGGCTTATGGCACGTACAAAGATCTTAAAGACAAAGGCCTGGTGAGCAAAGAAGGAGGATTTCTGGGACTGGGAAGAAAAGAGACTTTACTGGAAGATTTTTCTGACAGTACCTTTACCCAGATTGACGTCACAGAAACCAAAACCATACCGGTTAACTCAAAAGATGCCAGGCTCATTACAGAACATCCTACAAATTCTTATGAACTGATAAGGGAAAACGATGACAAGATCGCTTATATTGAAATAAAAGATCCCGATCAGTTCTGGAAAATATCAAAATATGCTGTTGTTGAAATCAATAAATAATAAACAATAAAAACTTACTATCTCTAATCTGGCCTTACGTTAAACTAAACAACATCGTTAGGTTCTCATGCCTCTGTTCAAAGGCATAGTTTATAGCAGGTTAATCCCGGCCTCACAGGAACACAAGCCTGTGAGGCCGTTTTTTGCAGATATCAGAAGCAGATATAAAAAGTAGTGCTTATCTGTGTATTTTAATACCAAAATATTCAGAAAAAATTATTATATTAGAAAAACAATTCATAATTAATTTGATATTAGCCTAATTAAACTAAAACTTATGAAAAATTTTCTGAGCATCATGGCCATGTTAGCCATTTTAATGGTTGCATGCACTGGAAAAGCAAAGGAGCAAAAAGCTGCAGAAGCTGAAGCTGTTGAAATTGAACGAATCGACTCTGTTACGGCAGAAATGGACAGTATCAGAAACATGATTGAAAGTTCAGCAAAAGAGGTTGATGAATTGATAAATGATTTGTAAACAAGAAAAACATCTACATATGAAAAATATAAACAACAGATTCCTAACGTTGCTGATCATTGGTTTAATGGCCGTGTCCGGCTCCAATACACTTGCACAGCAAGAAAAAGGCAAAGATGATAAAGTTAAGGGTAAACCCAGAAAGGAAATGAAGGAAACCGGGAATAAGGTACAACCCAAAGGGCCGCAAGCTCATAAACAGGATACGGGCAGGTTTCATTCTGATAAACCTGAAGAAGAAAAGGGCAAAGCTGAAATGAAAGAAAGACCTCATGGTGAAAGAGGGCAAGATGACAGACGTGAAACAGGAAAGGACGGCCCTCAACAAAGGATGAAAAGGGACAGCCTGAGACCTGAAATGAGCAAAGGACAACGGGAGCATGAGATGGAAAAAGAAAAAGAAAAAGAAGGACATGCTTACGGCAAAAACAAAGGTGATCTGAAAGGCAGGGAATATGGTCAGTCACGGGCTGAACAGGCAAGGATGGAGCAGCATAAAAAAGAGACTGAACTTGAGCATTCTGTAAGCGAGGGTGAAGCCAAAGTAAAAGAAGGCAGGGAAAAGGTCAGGGTAGCAAGAGAAAAGCTTGAAAAGGACAAAAAAGAGCAAAAGCTCTCTGAGACTGAATATAAAGAAAAGAAGGAAAAAATTGATAAAGCCGAAAAGGCTCTTGACGATCTCGAGATGAAAGTAAAAAAAGGGAAAGGGCTAGAGAAAAAATAGCTCTTTTCTCAAGGTTTCAGCTCATGAATCTCTTCAGCAGGGACAAGAGCTGTGCTTTCCTTCCTAACCGAAATTTCATCGGGCAGAATAAAGTTGTCAGTTAGCCTGATATCCCGGGAAGATGTGCCTATTTTTACTTTGTATGTTCCTGCTTCGGTAATCCAGGCAGAAAACCGGGGATCAAAAGAAGCCAGATCCATTTCAGAAAGTTCAAAAGTGAGCATCTGGCTATCTCCGGGTTTCAGAAGTTTAGTTTTAACGAAGCCTTTCAATTCTTCAGATGGCTTATCAAGATTATTGGCCGGGGCTGAAAGATACAGCTGGACTACCTCACGGCCTGCGACTTTACCGGTATTTTTAATACTTAAGGTTACGATGATACTGTTTTTTATATTCTTTGCATTTATTTCCAGCCCTGAATATTCAAAATCTGTATAGGATAAACCGTATCCAAACTCATAAGCTACAGGCACATGAAATGTGTTGAAATAACGATAACCCACATAAATACCTTCCTCATATATAATTTTTGAAGGTTTCGGACGTAAAAATGCCATCATAACTCCTTCATTGGTTGGTTTTTTGTTGGTTTTAATAACAACCCCCGGAAAATTCTTTGCCGATGGAACATCATCATAACTAAGAGGAAAAGTTGTTGCCAGTTTACCTGACGGATTAACCTTGCCACTGACTACATCAGCAATTGAATGACCTGTGTCCTGCCCTCCCTGCCAGGCAAGAAGAATAGCATCGGCATTATCACACCAGCTGGCGGTTTCAATAACACCGCCAACATTAAGAATAACAACAACCTTTTTACCTTCAGCATGAAAAGCGTCTGAAACTGTTTTAATCATATCCTTTTCAGACCCGGAAAGGTTAAAATCTTCTTCTTCCTTCCGGTCAACAAACTCACCTGAACTTCGGCCAATCGTAATTATAGCAACATCATTTTCAACAGCCATTTTCCTGACCTGATCAGCTTCAAGCTCCATTTCAGAAAAAGGTACAACAGGCATGAATACGCGCTGACGAGGTTGTTTCTTCTTTGCTTTTTTTATATAAGCAGTATAGATTGTCTGTAACTCTTCATTTACAAAATATCCAGCTCCTTTCAGACCATCTGTAAGAGAAATGCTGTAAGCTTCGTTCACATCTCCGCTTCCTGTACCCCCGGTGATGATGTTATAGGATGTATTTCCAAAAACTGCAATTTCTTTTACTATCTGAGAAAAGGGCAAAGCATTTTTATCATTCTTGAGCAATACCATTCCTTCGGAAGCCGCTTTTCGGGCAATAACAGCATGTGCTTCCAGTGGTGGTCTGTTTGAATGCTCGTATCCTTTGAATTTTGGTGTTAATAGCAAAATATTAAGGATCCTGCTTACGTTCCTGTCCAGTATTTCTTCATCGAGTTTTCCTTTTTTCACGGCCCTGATTATAGTCCTTGCCTGTCTGGGGCGACCCGGCATCAGAATATCATTGCCGGCAATCATCATGGCAACCGGATCCTTACCGCCAAACCAGTCGGTCATTACAAAACCTTTAAAGCCCCAGTCATTGCGCAATACTTTTGTAATCAGATCAACATTTTCAGGTGCATAAATCCCGTTGATGAGATTATAGGATGACATAACAGTCCATGGTTGCGCTTCATCTATGGCAATACCAAATCCTTTAAGGTATATTTCACGAAGAGCTCTTTCGCTAACAACGGTGTTAAGAGCATTTCTGTTCGTTTCGGTATTATTGGCTGCAAAATGCTTAACAGAAGCCCCTACACCATTGGATTCAATCCCGTTAACCATGGCGGCAGCCATTTTACCTGTTATCAGCGGATCTTCTGAATAATACTCGAAATTCCTACCACATAAAGGATTACGATGAATGTTCAGTGCCGGACCAAGAAGTATATCAACACCATACTCCAGTACCTCATTTCCAATTGACTGTCCCACCTTATATACAAGGTCAGTATCCCAGGTTGAGGCCAACAATGTTGCTATTGGAAAAGCTGTACAATAGTTTGAAGCTGTATCATTCTTGCGTATTGGATCGATTCTCAATCCTGCCGGTCCGTCAGCAAAAATACTTCCCGGAATGCCCAGTCTTGAGATCTCATAAGTTGTTCCTGCAATACCGGGAATCATTTTTTTTGTTTTGCCCACTACAGGCGCCCCCGGCGTTATTACATGTGCGAAAGTCTGTGAAAGGCCCGGCATGATGACACCAGTTCCTGTAACAAAAAAGGCCTTTTCTTCAAGTGTCATTGATGAAATTATGTCATCAACGGGATCTTTCCCAAATACAGGTGTATTTTCGCTTTGCCCGTATAGCTGTATACCTGCATAAAGAAACAGCCATACTACACTGATCCTGTTCTTCATAATATCTTATTAATCCAATACCAGGATATGCATCCTTCCAGGGTATCCTTTATTTAAATAACAAAGGAACGAATTCTGATAAATAATAACGCCAGTTTGACCATGTGTGACCGCCTTCGGTTTCAGCATAGGAATATTTCATGCCTATTTTATCAAGCAATGTTCTGTATTCCTCACCTGTCTTATAAAGAAAGTCGGTTTCCCCCATTCCGATCCAGTATAATTTGTAGCTGTTATCCTTTTGTGTTTTCAATGTGGCTTCAATATTGTCATATATTTCAGATGTTACCTTTCCGAAGGGTTTTATGGCAGCTGAAAACAAACCAACATAGTCAAAGGTATCCGGATAGATCCTTGAAATATGCAGCGAATGAAAGCCTCCCATAGACAAACCGGCAATAGCACGATATGCTTTATCAGCTTTTACCCGGTAATTGTGCTCTATGAAGTTGATAATATCCATAAAGGTTTCTTCCATTTTTCCATCCATGGTATTCGGCAACGTCATGGTTGGCTTATAATAACCAAGGCTTGATTCACCGGGAGCTGCTTCCTGCGAAACATTTCCATTGGGCATAACGACAATCATCGGACTTGCTTTGCCCATTGCAATCAGATTATCGAGGATCTGAGCCGTTCGTCCAAGCGCAATCCAGGCTTCTTCATCACCACCCATGCCGTGAAGCAAATACAAGACAGGATATTTTTCATTCGAGTTCTCATACCCCGGAGGTGTATATATTGTGATACGGCGTGTCATCTGGTTGCCGGGGGAATCATACCAACGGCGGGCAACAGTACCATGAGGTACATTATTAACTTTATAGAGATCTCCAGGACTGCCTCCGGTAATAAACACATTGGTTACAGATGCTACGTCACGAATAAGGTATACATTGTTCGGATCAGTACACCGCATTCCGTCCACTTCAAATGAATACCCATGCAAATCTGATGACAAAACTTCTGAAGTATAAGTCCAGAGTGTATCATTGTTATTTGTCATTAATGCAGATCCGGGTTCCCATCCCCTCCATGGCATCCAGTCACCCAGAATCCTGACCTCCTTTGCATTAGCAGCCTGAAGCCGGAATGTCACCGTATTATCACTGTTTACTTCTGGAGAAATTATATTCGATTTACCCCACAATGCCTGCTGGGCATTTATACTAAAAGCTGACAGACCTATACAAGCAACAAAAATAATGTGTTTCATATATATCATTTTAAAACTAATTCTTCATTAAATCCACACATACAAATTTAAGCACTTTACAGAGACAGTCAATACAAAAAGTAAGACACCCTGCCAGGGTACCCCCACCCTGGCAGGGTATCATGGATGGTAATTTATAATATATAACATGTTTCTGATTTGATATCGATGTCCTAATTGTCGGGAATAAATCTGTTTTCTTCGTCTTTTTATTCTGAGTAATCGTTTTTATCCTTTCCAATTCAATACAAAAATAAACCAAAAGGTTTTTTATATTATAAGTTTTGATAATACCGTTAGAAAAATTTGAAACTCCTTATTCCAAAGGCTTTGCAAAGTTTAAGAACAAACCCGAATTGTCAGCCTATCATGATCTATTCTATAAATCCACAGCGAAAAGCAACTTTTTGAAGAGAACTATTCAGATAATTTCTTTCACCTGTCGATGAAATCCGGCTACATGTCTATATTGTTTTTTGCATATTATCCTTACGTGTATTTTTATACCAAAACTTCATTTTTATATGACAAGAACAACTATATTCTTAATACTTTTCATTTGGTTCATATCATTCCATCTTACCGGAAGAAGTCAGGTAAAGGATAGCATCTGGACGCTGAATGCATGTATTGAATACGCCCTGCAAAAAAACGTTTCAATTCAGAAAGCAGTCCTTGGAAATGAAACCGATCAGATTAATCTTGACCAAACCCGGGCAAGCAGATTTCCATCACTTAATGCATCAGCAAGTCAGAATTTCGGATGGGAAAGAGAAATGACCGATAATGAATATGGCTCATACACAGCCTCAAATGCAAGCAATTATGGCATAAGCTCTAGTGTCAGGCTATATAATGGATTTAAAATCAACAACAGCATAAGGCAATCGGAGCTGACATATAAAGCCAGTCAATTTGATATTGAAACGATCAAAGAATCCGTTAGTCTGAGCATACTTGACGCATACCTGCAAGTATTGTATGCCGATGAGCAGGTTAAAAATTGCGATAATCAGATCGTATCAACAACGGAACAATTAAGGCTTGCGGAAGAAAGGCTCGTTCTAGGAGCCATTTCAAAGTCAGATTATCTCATGGTAAAATCAGAGCTGGCCACTGAAAATCTGGCACTTGCCAATGCTCAAAGCCTTTTAATCACCAATAAAGTCAACCTGATGCAATTGATGGAACTGCCTGTTACTTCAGATTTTTCAATTGAATATCCTGATTTCAGCAACAATATTGTTCAAAAAAGAAATTTAAATAACGATTCTGTGTATCAGATTTCGCTATCCATTAAACCTCAAATAAAAAGTTCAGAAATTAACCTTCAAATATCCGATTTGGAAATAGCTATTGCCAAAGCCGGATACCAACCCGTAATATCGCTCAATGGTGGTCTTTCAACCGGGTATTCATCCGGTTTTACTATGGATTATGGTTACCAGATGGGAAACAAGATCAATCCGTCGGGGAGCCTTACCCTGTCCATTCCAATCTATCAGAACAAACAGGCACGATCAGGTGTAGCCCTTGCAAAGATTAACAGCAGAGCGGCCAAACTTGACGACATCAACACAAAAAATCAATTGCGTAAAGAAATAGAGCTGGCATGTGCCGATGTATTATCGGCTGAAATAAGATATGAGGCCAGCCTGGTACAATATAATGCCACGCAGGAAGCTTATGCTGTAGCTGAGGAAAAATACAATATAGGATTATTAAATTCGGTAGATTTTATCATCCAGAAAACTAATCTTATCAATGCAGAAAGCGAGCTGCTTCAGTCGAAATACAATCTTGTATTCAGCTATAAGGTACTGGATTTCTATGAGGGTATGCCCTTGACATTTTAAGTTTTAAATGAAATATCAATACAAAATATAATGAAAAAAAGAATAATAACCGGTGTTGCAACAGCGGTGGTTTTGGTTACAGCTATTGCTATTTTTTTGACATGCAGCGGTAAGAAACAAAGCATAACTGTTGAAACTGTCAAGGTTAAAATTGGTTCGGTAAGCAATATTGTCACCGCTACCGGCACACTTGAAGCCATTAAAACAGTTGACGTAGGCACACAGGTATCGGGAGAGGTCAGTAAAATTTATGTTGATTATAATTCACAGGTAAAAGCCGGACAATTGTTGGCTGAACTTGATCGAAGGCCTCTGACAACTGCGCTTACTATTTCGGAAGCCGCACTCGATGATGCCAGAGCAGAGATGACATATCAGACAGCGAATTATAACCGTATAAAAACATTGTTTGAGAAAAAGCTGGTGGCGGAATCAGATTATGACCTGGCATTATACAATTATGAAAAAGCAAAAACATCGCTAAAAACAGCACAGCTAAACTATGATAAGGCCAAGATAAACCTTGCCTATGCCTATATTTATTCACCGATTGATGGAGTTATACTCAATCGTGCTGTTGATGAGGGGCAGACTGTTGCCGCCAGTTTCAGCACGCCTACCCTGTTTTCCATTGCCAATGATCTGACACGTATGCAGGTTGAAGCATCAATCGATGAAGCCGATATTGGCCAGGTAAAGAACGATCAACGTGTGGATTTTACTGTTGATGCATACCCTGATCAGAAGTTTACAGGTAAAGTAACGCAGATCCGCCTTGAGCCTGTTATCACGTCAAATGTTGTAACATATATGGTGATTGTCGAAGCGCCCAACCCTGACAAAAAACTGATGCCGGGAATGACTGCCAATATCACTATCTATGTTGAAGAAGCTAATGAAGTTTTAACACTTTCCAGCAAAGCCTTACGTTTCAAGCCAAATTTCGAGCTCATAAAGGCCTATTACCAAAATCTGCCCGATGATCTGAAAACAGACAGCATCCCGGGAAGAAGCTTCATGTTCAAAAAGGAAAACCTTTCTTATTCTCGTAATGGAGAATTGCCAGCACAAGGTTTTACATCTCCAAAAGGAAAAATATCAGTACCTGATTCCGGATCATCCGTACAAGACATACAGGCACCAGGATCAATGCCGGCCAATTCATTATCAGACATAACAACGGGAGAAGAGGATGATGAAAACAACCAGATATGGGTCAAGACTGGTTATGATATTTATCCGGTAACAATTGAGAAAGGTATTGACAACGATATAGATGTAGAGGTTATTTCAGGACTGAAAGAGGGTGATGAAGTAGTAGTTTCCATGAGTACTGTTAAAGCAGTTACGGTATCTTCAGGGCAGGAAAACAACAGCAGTCCTTTTATGCCTAAGCCTCCATCAAGAAGAAGCAATAAGAAAAGCAGTTAAGCCATGGGTAAAGCAATAATAGCAGTTAACGATCTCCGCAAGGACTTTCAAGTCGGTGAGGTAACCGTGCATGCCTTGCGTGGAATTAACCTGAAAATAGAATCGGGCGAGTTTGTCGCTATCATGGGAGCCAGCGGATCGGGTAAATCCACTATGCTGAATATTTTGGGTTGTCTTGATAAACCAACATCGGGCACCTATGAACTCGATAGTGTTTCAGTTGCAGAGTTAAGTAAAAATGAACGAGCTACGCTCCGTAACCGGAAATTGGGTTTTGTCTTTCAGTCATATAACCTGCTACCACGTACTTCAGCTCTCGAAAATGTTGAATTGCCATTGCTATACAACCCGAAAATAAAAGCCAGAGAAAGAAAAGAAATTGCCCTTCAGGCCCTGGAAGCGGTAAAATTAACCGATCGCATGCATCATAAACCAAATCAACTCTCAGGAGGACAACAGCAAAGGGTTGCCATTGCCAGATCACTGGTAAACGATCCTGTGGTTATATTGGCAGATGAGGCCACCGGTAACCTTGATACACGTACATCATATGAAATTATGTCCCTGTTTCAGGAGTTGAATGAAAAAGGAAAGACCATAGTGTTTGTTACTCATGAATATGATATTGCCCGACTGGCCTCAAGGAATGTAATTTTCCGTGACGGACATATTATAAAAGAAGCACAGGTTACTGAGCGACTTAACGTACAGGTATTGCTGGAATCAATTCCGGCAAATGACGGTTTTGATTAAACTAATACATTGGATATGAATTTACTGAATTTACTAAAAATAGCAGTAAATGCCCTTCTTCTGAATAAGCTAAGGGCTTTTCTCACCATGCTGGGAATAGTTATTGGTGTTGCATCAGTTATTGCCATGCTGGCTATCGGTCAGGGATCAAAGAAAAGCATTCAGGACCAGGTTTCAAGCATGGGTTCCAATATGATTATAGTAATGCCAGGAATACAGCAGCGTGGAGGGGTTCATATGGGAAGTTCAAGCAGTAAAAGCCTATCAGTTGATGATGTTGAAGCCATAGCAATGCACTGTCCTTCAATAAAAATGGTATCTCCGGAAGTCCGCAGCAGCGGACAGGTTATTTATGCCAATAACAATGCTCCCACCACCATATATGGGGGCAATGAAAATTACCTGGGTATTAAAATGCTTACGGTAACCAGCGGCCGTGAATTTGCATCCAAAGAAGTGCAGAGAGCTGCCAAGGTTTGCCTTATAGGCCAAACAGTAATTGACAATATTTTTGAAGAAGGTGTTGACCCTATTGGAAAATACATACGTTTCAACAGCATACCAATAAAAATAATAGGCGTGTTATCGGAAAAAGGTCAGAACACCTTCGGACAGGATCAGGATGATCTGCTAATTGTGCCTTACACAACAGTTCAAAAGCGAATATTAGCAATTTCTCATATCCAAACCATTCTGGCATCTGCTTTGAGTGAAGCAGCATCATCTTCAGCGCTAACCGAAATTGAAAATCTGCTGAGGCAGCGTCATGATATCAGTGATGATGAAGAGGATGATTTTGAAGTGCGATCACAGGAAGAGTTAGTAAAAACATTCAGTTCAATCAGTGATATTTTAACGGTCCTGCTTGGCGTAATTGCCGGTATTTCATTGCTTGTCGGTGGCATAGGAATAATGAACATTATGTATGTCTCAGTAACCGAACGCACACGCGAAATCGGCCTTCGTATGTCAATCGGCGGACGAAGTATCGACATTCTATTGCAGTTTCTGACCGAGTCCATCCTGATCAGTATAATTGGAGGAGTAATTGGGATTCTATCAGGTCTAGGAGCCTCCCAGCTTGTCAGTTCGGTTATGAAGTGGCCTGTTGCTGTTATGCCGCAGGCTGTATTGGCTTCTTTCCTTGTTTGCACGGCCATTGGCGTTTTCTTTGGGTGGTACCCGGCACGAAAAGCAGCTAATCTTGATCCGATAGATGCACTGAGGTATGAGTAATATACACACCCATGACACCCTGCCAGGGTACCCCCACCCTGGCAGGGTGTATGGAGATTAACAGGGCGTGAGGATTTTGGTTTTGGTGAAGCCGTCTATGCATTTCTGGTATTGCTGTGCTATTTTTTTAAAAATGCCGGATTTTGGGTGCAGTTCATCGTACCAGTCATGGCGACTGGTACAGATATTCCGGCAATCGATATGAAATAAATTAGGATAGTCGGATTTCGAAGCAATTTTTACCAGCATTTCGTTAAAATCAAAGATCATGGTCCGGACAATTTTCCGCTGCAGCTCTGCATCTGTAATCCCCTTGAGCATAAACGACTGGAAAAGCCATTTGCCGTTGCCTGTAAACAGATTAAGCAGGGGTTGATGCCAATTGCATACGTTAATTCCGAAATGAACACGCGGGTCAGGGTATGCATAATCATAACCCTGGGTGATAATTTTCAGGTTAGGATATTTTGTAAAGATGTTCGAAAACATAAGCTCGTACTGAAGCCTGATAACATTAATAAAAGAGGTAAACTCCGCTGTCAGGTATTGCTTTCCTTCAAGGATGTCATATCTTTCCCCGGTGTTCTGAATCTGTTGATTAACAAAATCAGTATATTCTTCAGTGATCCTGGTAAGGTTGTCAGGATTTTTAACCGGATTAACAAGCATGGTTGTTAGCCTGTTTCCACTGACCATATCATTACCACCACCACTGATAAGGAAAACATCGGGGTCATGAACGGGAAGCCCTTCGATATATTCACCCTGATACATGATGTTAGACAGCCAGTCGCCGCCATAGGCCAGGCTATAGATAGCATAGTCTTTCCTTTTTTTCAGCCAGTCGATTATATCCTTAACAAAGACCGGAAATTCAAACCATGAGTCACCTTCAGCAAGAATAACTTTATTAGAGGAATCAGCACGAAAGCTATTCCTGATTTTTCGTATGTATTTCCTGTTTCGTCTTCGTCTGCTAAGCCTGTTAAGCCTGCCGGTCATTCCTTCACTGGCATCTGAACGGTTAAGGACAGAGTTTTCGTTAATATCAAAAATCCGGCGTGTGACTTTTGATAACTCTTGTGTGGTGATTTTTTCTTCAGGATTTTCAGGCCTTAACAGTCGGTCAAGATCTTTTTCGGTTATTGAAGCCGGGCTTTTCAAAAGTCTTGAGATGAGTTGTGCTTTGGACATAACGTATAACTTTAACTAAATCACGAAATTTAGAAAATATAATCTTTGCCACCAAAATATTAAGCATGAATTAAGAACAGGACAAAAGTATCTGCTCAACTCTCACAGATAATTGTATTTTTGCATGAAAACCCATTGCTATGAAAAAACCGGCACTGCACTGGCAGATCATACTGGCTATTGCATTTGCGCTGCTTTTCGGATGGCTCCTGCCTGAATATGTAAAATACGTTTCATGGATGGGCACTGTATTTATCAGGGCGCTCAAGATGATTGTCATTCCTCTTGTTTTAAGTTCATTAATTTCCGGGGTGACAAATGCAGGATCAGGCAAGTCGCTTGGCCGCCTGGGTATTAAAACCTTAATCTATTATTTATCAACCAGCCTTTTGGCCATATGTACCGGTTTGATCCTGGTCAATCTTATTCAACCCGGGAAAGATATGGGGGGTGTATTGGCTTCATTACCGGAAATGCCTGCACTTGAGCAAAAAGCCTTTTCAGATATCCTTATAGAAATTGTACCAACTAACCTTTTTCAGGCCTTTTCAGCCAATGAGGCCATGCTTTC
>JAFGTR010000119.1 GCA_016934055.1 Bacteroidales bacterium
ACCAACAGGGGAGGAAAAGGTGTAAAAACCATCAATATAACTGAAAAAACAGGTGAACTCATTTCCATCAAAGCAGTGACCGATAAAGACGATTTGATGATCATCAACAAATCAGGGTTAACTATTCGACTGGCCGTATCATCTCTCAGACTTATGGGACGTGCAACACAGGGAGTCAGACTGATCAATCTGCGGCAGGGAGATTCAATCGCTGCCGTCACCAGTGTGGTAAGATCATCAGAGAACGAAAACGAAAAATTGTTGTCAGAGGAAGACGAGATTACCACGAACGGCGATATGAGCTGATCATATTTTGTTTCTTAGTATAATTACAACAGTCAATTAATGAATAATTTATATTAATTGTTTGGACAATTTTATTTTTGCATCTATATTTGGCAGAATTTTTGAGTTCACAAGATTGTAAGCATTTAAAACAGTAAAAAATGAAAAAAATAAGCTTTGCGATTGTTCTCCTGATGTGCATTAACTTGTTGGGAAAGGCCCAGATGGATGCGGCTGCAACACAAGCCAGTCTGATTAACTATTCAACTCTGGAAAATAAACTGAAAAAGAGTAACAAAGACATTGAGAATCCGAAAAAGAACACTAAGGCCAAGACCTGGCTGGACAGGGGTGAACTGATGAATGAGATTTATAATGTCCATATTCAGTATCTGAGAAAAGGCATGTCTGTTGCCGAAGCAAAAATTTATTTTAAGGAGCCAAAAGAAGTCAAGACATACGAAGATGCGGGAAATGCAATGGAAGACTATGTTTATGAGCGGATTACAATCACTTTTAAGAACGGTACACTGGATTCCTGGAAGGAAACCAACAAAATCTATGAGAATCCTCTGCCGGAGGCCAGGAAATCATTTGAGGAGGCTATTCGTCTTGATACAGATGGGAAAGAAGAAAAAGATATTAAAGAACAGCTTGCTGTTTTAAAACTTGCTTATGAAACAGAAGCTGTATTTGCCTATAACCTGAAAGACTACAAGGAGGCTTATAATAATTTCTCTCAGATTTTGGAGATCAATAAGCTGCCTGTTTTTGAGAATATACAGGATACTATCATTCTTTACAATACCGGTCGTGCTGCATACGAAATGAAAGATTATAACGAAGCAATACGGCTTTTTAAAGCGACAAAGGACCTTGGATATGAAGAATCCTTTCTGCATATCTTTTTAAAGAACAGTTATTTTGCAATAGGGGATACCCTTGCCGGCGTTCAGGAATTAACAGAAGGATTCAAAAAGTATCCCGAAGATGAGTCAATTCTTATCGAACTCATTAATTATTACCTGGTAACACAACAATCGGAAAAAGCGCTGGATTTCCTCGGAATTGCGCGAAAGGATGATCCAAGCAATGTTTCATATATTTTTGCAGAAGGCACTATTCATGATAAAATGGGTGATTTTGAAAAGGCAAAAAAACTATACCAGGAGTGTCTGGAGGTTGACCCTGAATTTTATAATGCTGCTTATAATCTGGGTGTGCTTCATTATAATGAGGCAGTTAAAATGTATGAAGATATGATCAATATCTCAGACGATAAGGAATATGAAGAATCAAAAACAATCGCTGATGATATGTTTAAAGCCGCAATACCATACATGGAAAAAGCACATGAGATTGAACCAACCAGCAAGGAGCCTCTTGAAACTCTTAAAACATTGTATTATCGTCTTCAAATGAATGATAAATACGAAGAGGTTATGAATATGCTGAAATTCATGTAAAAGAATAAAGGGGGAGCTGTTATAACTTCCCTTTATTATTCATATTTTCTATTTAACATAATATTAATTATAGGACAGCTATAGAAAATTTGCGTATAGGCCTTCAAGGCCTATTTAACATAATTTCAGTTATCGTTGACTTTAGTCCGATAACGGCAACGAAATTATGTTAAAGCAAATTTTCGGGTTCTTTAAAACCGGGAAATAAAAAATGATGATCGGCTTTGCCGGTTAACATAATTTCAGTATCATGACTTAAGTCCGATAACCACAACGAAATTATTGCCCATCCCGAACTTGTTTAGGGATTAAAGAAATTTCAAGGGGTCCATATTATAAGTGTTCGAAACATCATTAAATGACTTTTTAGGCCACAACTCACCTATTGCCGTTACTCCAAGTCGTAGTCTTGAGACGTTGCGGTCTCAGCGCCCTTTACATACTTGTCGAACCACCGGAGTTGCTCCCAGAGCACGTGCTCCACACTTTCCCTGGCCTGGTAACCATGATCCTCGAAGGGCAGCAGCACAAGCCTGGCGGTCCCGCCCGAACCACGCACTGCCTCAAAGAAGACCTCGGACTGGAACGTGAGGGTACCCGGGTTAGAGTCGTCATCACCGTGGATGATCAGGATCGGCTCGTTGACCTGGTCAGCGAAGAAGGTCGGCGAGACCTGGATGTAGACATCCCTCGCCTCGAAAAGAGAACGACGCTCGGACTGAAAACCGAAAGGCTGGTTTGTTTTGTTATATGATCCGCTGCGTGCGATGCCTGCCCGAAAAAGGTCGGTGTGCGCCAGGAGGTTAGCTACCATAAGCCCGCCGTGGCTGTGGCCGATGATGCCAATCCGTTCCGGATCAGCAACGCCCATCTCGATGGCCTTGGCCACCGCAGCTTCCGCGTCGGCCACCAGTTGTGGTACAAATGTGTCATAAGTGGTCTCGGGATCACCGATCATTGGCATTGCAGCCTGGTCAAGCACCGCATAGCCCCGGAGCAGGAAGAAGAGGTGGGAGGCGCCGTATAAGCGCATGAAGCGCTGAGCTGAACCTCTGACCTGTCCTGCTGTGGTTGCGCCTGAGTACTCGAGGGGATAGGCATAGAGCACGGTGGGTAGCGGAGTGCCTTCCTTGTAGCCGGGAGGCAGATGCAGGTAGAAGCTGAGAGGTACGCCATCTTTACGCTCGTAGCGGACGATGCGCTTCTCTATCTTACGCAACTCGGGTGTGGGATCCTCAAAACGTGTGATCGGCACACGTGTCATGACCCGGTTTGCTTCTCCTTCGCTACCTTCGGTCTCTTTGCCAAATGTGGCCAGATAGTAATTGGGCACGTCGACGGCGGACTCGGAACGCAATACGAAATGGTCTTCATCACCGGCAAACGCCACGAAGTACTCGTAGCGGCCTGTATCGCATCGGAAAAGACGCTCGGTCTTGCCGGTGTCCCTGTGGCGCAAGTCTAAGAAGGGTCTGTCGCCCTGGTCGGTGGCGCCACTCCCTCGGAAATAGACCGCATTTCCTTTTTGGCGCAGTACCCAGAAACCATTGGACAATGGCCGGAACAAGGGATAGCCCGGATCTCCGTACCGGTCGTCTTCGTCGAGATCGAACCACAGGCGCGATGTACCTTTGTCCACATCCAGGAGCCAGACATAGCGCCAGCGGCGTATCCGTTCCCACTGTGTGAGCATAAGAGTACCGCCTTCGGCGGTCCATGCGTTCCTTCCAGGCTGAATACGGTGCTCGGCCCGGAAGACCTCCCGGGGTTCTGATGTGAAGGGTGCATCCAAAAACATGAGCCGGTCGCGGTGGGGCACACTGGCCACAGGATCTCCGCCATCAAGTGCCTCGACCCAAAAGATTGTGTGGGGAGCGGTGGGACGCCACGAAACCGAGCGTGGACCCAGCGGCACACCATGGACCGGAACCTCATCGGCTACTGGCAGGGAGGCGATGTTCGCTATCAGCTTGCCCTTATCGTCCCACACTTCTATTTTGCTGGCGAAGCGCCACCAGGCCACTTCGTGGGACCAGGGGCCGACCAGACGTTCGATGAGAAGATACTCACCGGACGGTGAAAAGTCGGCTGTAACATAGGGAGCTGGCTTGCCGATGATGTTTACTTTTCCTGCAGACGGGTCAACGATCATGAGCTCGGAGGTGGTGTAGTAATCGAAAAGGGCATCGTCGTGAGCCGTCTCGAGCAAATTACGTGCCTCGTATGTGGAGCGGGCTGAGGCCCCCTCCCCTTCCAGGATCGCCGGACCTGCCGGTATAGCTGGTGGTTTGGGAGCCGGTCCGCGTTTTGGAATACTGCGTACCAGCAACCGTTTCTGGTCAGGCAACCATCTCACAGCATTGCCCATTAACGGATTGAGGGCTATGTTCTCTACCCTGGTCACTTTTCCATCCACAGAGCCGATCCATAAACCCATTTGGTCAGAATGTTTAACGGTGAGTGCGAAGCGCTGGCCATCCACGGTCCATTCAATCTCATAAATCTCAGCGTTTTCACCTATATCCAATAGTGTCGTAGTTCCGTCATCGACCCGGATCAGACGCGGGGAAGTGCCTCCATGCTCTCCATGGTGACTGTTGATAACGGGATTTACACGCATACCGGCCAGTTTGTGCATCGGTGCGGCCAGCTCATCAAGGGGTGGATAGATCACAGGATCGGCGAGAAACAAGTAACTGCCGGTTGGCGCTGTCCACACCCAGGGAAGCTGCGGCGCGTGAAGCACTTTCAGCAAATCTTCGGGTGGAGACTGCCACTTGTTTGCCGGTTGCAGGCTGTCGCCGGATGCCCCTGCGCCTGAGGCCATCCTGAACGCTGCCACCGAGAATAAAAGGAAAATTGCTGATGATACGACTGTTCTTTTCATTCTTGACCTCCTTATACCAATACCGGTACGATTATTTGTGTCTAAAATATATTAAACTGTCAGTAACTGTATAATTATGAAATTATACCAGAGTTGTGCAAAGGTTCATTCTTTCGATTTCTTTTCCGATAATTTATGCATTGACACCAGTACTTTTGTAAGAAAATCTTCATATTTGTTGACCATATCAGTGGTTAGCTCATTTGCGGCTACCCAAACCAGTTTGTTTTCTTCGTCAGGTTCCTTTACAAAAGTAAGATTCTTCACTGTTTTTTTATGGTCAATGCGCAGTGCAATTTTATTCTCGTCAATAAAACTTAGGGTATTCTTGCCTTTTGTCACTGTAGTTGAACCGCGAATAGTCTCAAAATGAACAACAATTTCATTGAACATAGCCTGGTATGACTGTGGCAGATGCTGACCAAAGATCTCGGTTGCAAATAAGATCAGACCAAATCCCATGAGTGTTTTCAGTATTTTCATATGTATAACGTTTTGTAAAAAATTTTATGAAACTAATTTAGCTTAATTTTATATAATATTTAAGTCCTGTAGCGAAGAATCACATGCTTCATTATATAAAACAGTTGTATGAAATCAAACAGACTGGCAAAGCATCTTAAATATCTTGTATATCAGATCATTTTTTGGTATGCTATTTTTCTGTTTTACATCTTTATAAGCGGTGATGATACGGTTTTTACCACATATTTCAATTTGCTTCGTTTAGATAATCTGTACAATAATTTATTTGTATTCGCATCTGCCGTCTCCTTTCTGTTCTTTCTGCTGAATTTCCTTTTTACCGACCGTTTTGTCCGTTTTCTGCCTGTACGAACGATCGTATTCTTTAAGTGGCTGGTTTATTTCGGCTCTGCCTTTGTGTTAATGCTGGTTGCGGCACGTTTTTCAGTGAACCAGATCCGTGAAGGCCATTATGAAGAAATCCTGCAGCAAATTCCAAAAATGGATATACATTTCTTTCGATTTCTGGCCTATTTCTATTTAAGCGGTATTATTTTCAACTTTTTAAAGGGCATGCGGATGAGAATGGGAAGAATGAACTTTATCCGCTGGTTCTTTGGGATCCTTAGCAAACCCAGGGAGGAAGAACGAATATTTATGTTCCTTGATATGAAATCTTCAACCACAATTGCCGAGAAGCTTTTTCACAGGAAATTCAGCTACCTTATGCAGGATGTCTTTAACAACATGACAATATTTGATGCTTATCATGGTGAAATATACCAGTATCTGGGTGATGGCGCTATAATCTCATGGACAGTAAACAGCGAGATCGTGGATGGTCATTACCTGAAAGCTTACTTTGCTTTCAGGAAAAGAATCTCCGGGCGAGAAAGGTACTTTAACCGGAAATATAAGCTGGTACCCGAATTTAAAGCCGGCGTGCACGTTGGCCATGTTATGGCGCTGCAGGTCGGCCAGACCCGGAGGGATATTTCTTACAACGGCGATACCATTAATACAGCGGCCCGTATTGAAAGCATGTGCAATGAAGTTCATCAGGATCTGTTGATTTCTGAGGATCTTTATAATCGGACAGAAAATAAAAATGCTTACATTTTTAAAGAAATCGGTAGAATAAAATTGAAGGGTAAAAGAAAAAGTACCGGTATTTATCAGGTAAAAGAGAGAAAGACCAAAGTGTGAGGGCAGACCTCAAAAAGAAAACATTACTCCCCTGCCCTTCCTCTGGATATCACCACCCATCATTTTTGCAGTAACTTGTATTACTGTTAAATAAGCGCATTCATTTTTTATATCAGCTGTATATGACTGAATGACTGATCATAACATTTTCGAGCCGGTTAACCTGAACGGCAATCTGTTTTATTTCATTCAAAACAAATTTTTTCTTGGTTTCGCTCCATTCAAAAGGTGTCATCTCCATCTTTACACGATCAGGGATGGTGTGAAAGCTGTTAAGACATCCGAATTTTGATTGTATTATCCTCAGGTACCTGCAATCGAAGTCATCAAGTCCGTAATATGTGTCTTCCCGATAGGAATCCTTAAGGATCATTTTATATTCCTTTGGATATTCAAATTGAGCCGGGTGTTTCATTATTAAGGCAATTAGAGTGTAAATACTGTTGACTTCTATTCTCCATAAAATTAAAGAAAATATCACATAATACAGACACAAGGAACTGAGAAAGTAACCTTTATTCGTGAAACTCAAATTTCAAAAACTTTCTGCATCTAAATTTGTAAGTTGAACCTGCCTGTCTGCTGACAGATACCCCGCAGCTCTGCTGCGGGGTAAGTTTCTCCCGGGTTCTCGGGACTTTGGGTTTCATACTCGTGATTGTACCTGTATACTAACGCAATTGTCTTATTGTATTATAATTTTCTTTACGTATGTTTTATCAGAATTTATAATTTTTAGCAAATATGTTCCTTCCTGCAAATCGCTCAAATCAATTTGTGTGATTCCTTTCTCAGCTAATTGCTTAACCGTCTTACCTTCAATTGTGCATACAGAAACCTTCGTGTTTTCATATTCTATGCCATCTATATACAAAATATAAGTTGCAGGATTAGGATATAATATAACCTGATCATTTTCACCGGGTTCTTCCATACCCTCCAGTCCTTTTGTTGTAAAACGCCAGGTATCTGACCATTGAATTTCATCACACACATTTTTGCTTCCGACTTTCCAGTAATACATTGTATTGTTACCGGGTAAAGAAATATCATACGCTGCAGAACTAATATTTCCCACTGACAATAATGATGTTGCAAAGGTTTGTGACTCTGATACTTCCAGTGCATATCCTGCCGCATTATCAACTTCATTCCATTCCAGTGTTACATCAACCGGTTGGTCAACAGCATTATTTGAAGGATTTGTTAAGATCGGCTTTTCCGGTATTGAGGTTAACTTATAGGCAGACCATGAGCCACTTTTACTTCCTCCACATGTGCTGTTTCCAATTGAATATGATCCGATAATGGTGTTTCCGTCGGTTGATTTACTTCCTGAAAGCGAACCATAATTCGGATAACTATAACTGATGGATATATTGTCATCTACTGTTACCGACATCACCTCTATTTCAAGCTTGCTACAGGTTCCGACATCAGTTAAGATTATCTTGACATTATATTTGTTTGCGCTCACATAATCAAAGGCCACAGGAGGATTGTAACCAGTCCAGTCGTAATCGCAGACAGGTGTTACCAGGGTATTGAAACTCCAGGTCTCAGACCAGTCGCTCGTTCCGCTTTCATTTACAGCCCTTACCCGCCAGTAATATGTTTTATCGTATTCAAGGTTTACGAGTTGATAGGAAGTGGATTCAATGTGTTGTTGATCAATTAAAGGACTGCTAAAATCAAGAGCGTCATCAACCTGTAACTGATAAGTATCAGCAATCAGTGATGATTGCCATGTTAGAGTCTGTGTAGTATTTTGCTCGACAGATTCATTTACGGGGAATAACAATAATGGTGCATCTGGTAACGGCAAAACATATTCTCCCTCAACCATTACATAAATATCGTCGATATAAGTAGGATTTAATCCTCCGGAAAAATATAAAGAGTTAATATCAACAGCACCGTTAAAGCCAACTGTAGCTCTTAACGGGGCATCGCAATCCAGACCAGCATATATTCTTGCTTCATTATCCTGAAAATCAAACTCAACTTTTATATGGTTATATTTGTCATACTCCATTTCATTGAATACAATGGTGTCTTCGCTTCTTCCCTCGGCTGAAAACCATAGATTATGCTCACTCCCTCGAAAATCAATAAGTTCGTCCATATCAAACTTGGAAGCAGCATATCCCAGCCCTATTTCTGCAAAATCTTTATATATGAAATATCCGTCGGGATTATACCATAATTCCAGGCCAAGTTGTGCCGGTTTGACTTCCCAATCGAATTTAACATAGTCTATTTCTGTGCTGGTTGTAAATGAATTTATCTGGAAACATTGATCTCCTTCATGAACATTAGTGTTTATCACATCACCCACCCTGCTTGAACTGTACCTTATCCAGGGGGAACCCGGAGCATCGGCCAGAATACCCGGGGGATAACTTTCAAAATCTTCACAAAACAGTAATTCACTGTTTATAATAAAGCTTCGTATCACTGACCATGGACTTTCGTCATCAGCATTTAATGCCTTTATGCGCCAGTAATAAGTATTATTGCCCAGTGAATCCCCTGAATAAATTGTGTCGGTCAAAAGGGAATCCAGTACAATACCTGTAAAAAGTGAGTCAGTTGAAAACTGTATTATGTAATTATCTGCATTTGCCGTACTAAACCACATGAACTCACCCGGATTTATTTTCCTGTCTGACGGCAGATATAATGCCGGCTGATCCAGTTCAATTGTAGAAAATTGCCACACTTCAGACCATTCGCCGGTACCCAGGGTAACTGATGCATTTACCCTCCAGAAGTAGGTTTTATGATACAACAAGTCTGTCAATACTAACGCCGTATCTGATACTGCATCGTCATCCATTATGATTCCGGTAACAAATGACGGATCAGTGGTAACCTGAACGTGAAAACTGTCGATTTCTTCGATATCGTTCCATTTCAGAATAATATCCCGTGATGCATTTTCAAGATTGTTTGCTGGCACGCATAATGAAGGTGCATCCGGTATAGGAGTGAGATATGGAGACCAAGCGGTTCCTCCATAGGCTCCAATGTCTATTCTTGAATTGTATGGATGCGGTTCATTACCGGGGGAATCAGACGGATCACCTTTGTCCAGACATGAAGAAATTTCGAGAATTCGAAAATCATAGTTATTGACATCACGGAAAACAGGGTTCATGGCTATGTCTCCGTTCCCCGGATTTGAATCAAACCCTGTATAACTGAACGTATTTCCATAAACACAATTATATGTTCTCACAGAAGCATCATAACCAACGGTGTTTATGCCAAAACTGGTATAACAAAAGATATTGTTTTTAATAAGGGGTGTACCTGTACCTGAGTTTATTACAATAGCGTTGCTGCCCTCGTAGACTGTATTATTTATCACTACTGCGCCCCCGTAAGTTTCAATATTATTAGCAGCTATCGCCGTCAGGTTTAAGAACACATTATGGCTTAGCACGGAACCGTTATAAAGCTTGGCAGCTGCATCGGTAACACTGGATCCACAATCGAATACAAAGCCGTCAATTGTCGAGCTGTTGGCATCATAATACATAACAGAACTAGCCCCAACAATATAAGTTTTATTCAGAAAAATATCCCGTTTATTATTGGTATAGGATTCATTATAACCGCCTAATAGAATATTGCTGCATTTAGTGTTCAAATACTCCGTATATATTCCTGCGGCAATTTTAATTGTATCGCCGGCAGAAGCCGAATCCAAAGCTTTTTGAATGGTCAGGAAGGGTGAGCCCGGAGTGCCTGTATTATCATTGTCACCCGTGTTTGAGACACAAATTACTCCGGCATTTAACTGATTGGAAACCCATATGATTAGAAAAAAAGAGATCAGTATGGTTACCAACCGGTTAGAAGAAAAGGAATGTTTTTTCATGACGAAATTATTTCAGGGTTAAAGAAGATCAGTTAATATGCTATGATAAAAACAAGTTATATCCATTATAGTCACAATTTATTAAAAAATCAGTATAATTCTTATGAAATTCATCTTTTGAGTTCAGTGAAATTTTGTAATAATGCTTACGAGTTTCTGTTATATTCATGAAGCCATCATTCATACCTGAAAACCCTGTAAGAATGAGGTTTTAATGTGATGCTGAATGAAGTTTTATCCTGAATACCAGATGTTGCTCTGGTGAATTTTGGTGGATGCGATTCACCTGCATAAGACTGACCTGTGATGAGATCTGTTATTCTTGTGTGGTGGCCGTTTGAAACAATATTTGCAGTTGACTTGTTGTCCAGGAATGACTCAATAATGAAGGTTTTATTATCATACAGGTACAGACTGATATTGGAAGGTCCTTCAATGTATATGTCCAGGTTCTCACAAAGCACTGTCCTTATCCTGTTGAGGACTTCGGCAGGCAGGTTATAAAGATCAGCAAAATTGTCCGGGATTGTCAGTACATACATTTTCCCTTTTGAATACTCAGCCATATGCAGTATTGGCCATCCGTTAGGTCCGGAAATGCCTGATACGACCTCCCAGGAATCATTGGTAAGATATTGAATCTGTTGTATCAATACCGGCTTTTCTGCATGCACTATTTGGAATGTGCCGGTTGTATAATCCTGTACCAGGGCTTTCCTGTCGGTATAACGTAGTTCTGCGATATCACTTAATCCTTTGTCCTGCAATGCTCTTAATAAACCCGATGTAATAACAACACTATTTCCTGCTGTCAACTGTCCCTTTATCTTTTCAACGATATCCGGATCGGCGCTTGCTTTCTCCGTTAAAATGATGAGCCTCTCCCCTGTCGGAAATTCTGGCAGTTCATCCATTGGCAGTCCTATCATGCCCAGGTAATTCGGAAGAAAATCTTCACCGGTTGAGTGAAAAGGTTTGTAACTCTTAATACCCAACGGATTACCGGTTTCCCCGGTAGTTTTGTCAACCGTTTCCAGAGCATAACCTGCTACCCTGGCAAGGGTGACGGGTTTCTTATCTGCTGTCGCGCTGTATTGAGCTGACTGCATCATATATTCAAAATCAAAGCTGGTATTCTGTCCCTGCCAGGGTGATCGTCTGATTGTATCAACCGGGTTACCCAGCTGCCCGAAATGAAACAGGGTTATCTCGGGCGCTTTGGCAAAGGCTGTTATCCACAATTGCTCGGCGTACCTGTCATAATACCTCATGCCGAAAGGATCGACCCAGCCGCCGCCATTACGGCCGGGCGCAATATTTTCAAAATACCTGAATATGTTATAGCCCGTGTATGGTTGCAAGTGTTGTGCACTTGATACGGCGTCGCGTGTCTCTGTCCCCGTATATATGCCGTCGAATACTACAGGTTCTTTTTCGAGGTTAAAGCCAAGCCCCTGGAAATGCTCATACCAGTTGGGATATTTAATTATTATTTTAATACCCGGATTGATCTTTCTGGCAGGTTCTACAACAAGGCTTTGTGCCGCTTCAGCCATCAACTCAAGCCGGTATTGTGTCCAGCTTCTGGTTCCCTTGTCACGGATGGCATCATCGGTTTTACAGCTGGTAAAGAAAAAATCGTCCAGGATAACTTCATCAAAGTTCTTTGCTGTGTATTCGGCAATTTCCATGACCTTTCTCCTGTCATCCGGATCATTATAACAAAAAGTCCTGAACATCTGGGATTCTTTAATGGTATAAGTAATACCACCGGCAATTTCAATTCCTCTCCGGGCAAAAAACATTTTTGCAATATCCAGGGCCTTCTGGTCAACAATCATCAGATCCCGGTGTGTTTCGAGATATATTTTATCCACTTTCAACTGCCTGCTGATTTCAGTCCACCGTGGTATAAGGTAACCTGTAGTATCACCCATCCGGCTTACATCAAAAGCTGTGCAATAGATGGATACCTTAAAATTCTGATACTGCTGCGAAAAACACGTGCAAATTATCAGACTGAGGAGGATACAGATAAGATTTTTTTTCATATCATAAAGTGAGAAACTCTTATTTTTCAAAGTTTTCCAGATAGTCAACAAATTTTTCCATGGTATACAGATCAGGGTCTTTTTCACTGGCAGAAATAATCCACGTGGAGAGATATTTTGCAGGTTTTGATATCATCTGATATTCTTTCTCTTCTTTTTTTATCGAAACAAAATCGTTTGGATTGTATGATATGCCTGAGCCAATAGCAAGCTGGAATGCAGCCACGTCTTCAGGATGAATTCCCCATGTCCATATAGTATTGTCTCCCTGCTGCGTTTGCATACCTGCATGATAATTGACACCTGTTAAAAACTGCACAGGCTTGTTGCACAAGGCAAAAGCTTCTACCTTCGCAGCACGGATGCCGGAAAAAACAGTAACACGCACCAGTATATCTATGCTGTCACCCTTGTATGGTATGCCTTCTGACAGCATCTCCATATAAGAAATATTGGCTTCTTTGCATACCCTGGCTGTTCTCATTCTCACCGGGTCAAGATACACCACTTTTTCTCCGTCCCACAAACGAACACCACCTAAACCGACTGTTTTGCCAACCTTATACTGATCGGCCCCCCACCCTTCTTTCTGCTGTTCCGGCGTCGGATACCATTCAGCTTCAGCCAGTTCAAGACGGGTCTGTGTTTTATTGTATACATCAACGGCGACCTTATAATCAAAATACAGCCTTAATCCCATCCATTCATTCTCTATGGCGGGTCCGTGGTGACTCAGCTTGCTATATAGGTTGCCGGTTTCAGATGAGATACTGGTTTCCTGTTTATCGGAATCTTTCCATTTCAGACTGATGTCGGTTTTATTCTGGGTAAAAACCAGAGTGCCTGAAAACAATGTAAAAAGCAAAATAAACAAATATTTCATGATTTTCAGTTTTGATTATTGGCTTCAAAAATAACAAAAATACAGGTGATATTCTTTTACAGAAGATGAAAATAGTTCATGGTTCACAGTCACTGGTTCCGTATTCATGGTTTCTGACTTGCTGCATACTTTTATATAACTAGTTCATATAATGTTGAAGATTAGTATTTTATTGGTTTTTTGTATTTTCTGGCACCGTAGGTGCTACTGTTTGTAGCAATGACATGGCCATTCAATATAATTCCTTATGTCCCGTCGTGAGGCGGGACTCGGGGAATAATAAGGCGGATATACCTCTTTTGCTACAAACAGGCCGCCACTGCGTGGCTTAAAAAAGCACCCATATAAGTTCAATAGAAAACTCCTTATTCTTCCTGGGGCATTAATGCCCATTATTGAGGGACTTTTCACGGTTAATCTGCCAATTGCCACGGGCATTCGGATATCTTCGTAATAAGTTTTATATTTGAGGTCTGAACAGCATAACAATTCTTGGGTATAATGAGACTTCGCGACGTTTTTATTACAGCTTTTCTTCTCTTTCCTTTAGTTACCCGGGCCCAGCTTATGATCAACGAGATACTGGCCACAAACGCAACCACTCTTATTGAAACTGATTTCTACAATTTCCCTGATTATATTGAATTATACAATTCGGGTAATTCTGCTGTTAATCTTTCCGACTATTACCTGTCAGATGAAAATGATAACCTGCTGAAATGGAATTGTCCTTCAGTTACCCTTGCTGCAAAGCAATTTTACATTGTTTATTGTGACAAGAACAACACAGGCCGGCATGCCAGCTTCGGACTGAGTGCCGATGGTGAAGCCGTTTATCTTACGCATAAGAATGGCTCATCCGTTGACTTTATGACATACAGGAAACAGTATCCCGACATATCCTACGGAAGAGATCCTGCTGACATGATGCAGTGGCTTTATTGCTCTGTGCCTACACCGGGATATGCCAACAACATTACTACAGCAACATCATTGTCAGAAAAAGCAGGTTATTCAATAGATGCAGGGCGACTGAATGCCTCTGCCTCATTAAGCCTTTCAGGTAATTATATTAAATATACGATAAACGGTGCTGAGCCGGGAAGCTCCTCCCCTTCCTGTTCGCAACCCATTTCCGTCAATAAAACAATGACGGTGAAATCAAAAATATTTGAACCCGGCTTTCTTCCCGGTGAAACATATGCCAACACTTATTTTATTAATGAACACCCTTTTTCATTGCCTGTGGTTGCTCTTTCTTTTACACCGGATTACTTTTATGATGATATCATAGGCATTCATGTCAGAGGTACAAACGGGACTGAAGGCAATTGCGGCTCAATGGCCAACTGGAACCAGAACTGGGAGCGTGCTGCATACTTTGAATATTTTGATGTTAACGGGGAAAAACAAATTTCCCAGCCTGTCGGCGTGAAATTGTCAGGCGGATGCACCCGCGGAAGAGACCAGAAATCATTATCAATCTACGCAAGGAGTAAATACGGGAATAATGATTTCGATTATCCTTTCTTCAGGCAAAAGCCTGGTATTACAAGCTTTAAATCGCTGCTGCTGAGAAATTCAGGTAATGACCAGGATCAGACACTGCTGCGTGATGCCTTTCTGCAGGCTCTCGTAAACCGGTCAATGGACATTGATTTTCAATCGTACCAGCCGGCAATCGTTTATTTCAATGATGAATACCGCGGAATAATGAATCTGCGGGAAAAAACTGATGAAGATTATTTCCTTTCCAACTATGCCATTGGCAGTGATGAGGTTGATTTTCTGGAAGGCGTGTTATGGGCCGATGCTGAACATTGTTATGCGGCAATCCGTGGTTCTCTTGTTGATTACGAGAATCTGATCACTTATATTTCATCCAACAGCCTGGCAGCAGAAGATAATTACGAGCTGGTTGCTTCTCAGATTGATATTCAGGAATATATTAATTATATGGCCCTTCAGATATATATTGCCAACAGGGACTGGCCGGGCAATAACCTGAAATTCTGGAAGAAAGCTGTAAACGGCAAGTGGCGGTGGATTGTTTTCGATCTTGACTACGGTTTCGGTTTCAGGCTTGATGATAATGGCTATACACACGAAACTTTTGATTTTGCAACAGCTGCAGATGGTCCTGATCACCCCAATCCACCCTGGTCGACTCTTCTGTTCAGAAAGCTTTTGGAAAATGACGAATTTAAAAAGCAGTTTTTAAGCACTTTTTTTGTTCATATGTATTCTTCATTTCAACCGGACTGGTGTAATTATGTCCTTGACAGCCTTTCAGCCGGCATTGATGCTGAGATAGGCTACAACCAGATCAAATTCGGACGTACAAAAAGCCAGTGGCTTGGATACCTGGAAACGATCAGACAATATGCGGTTAAGAGAAGCAGTTTCATGCCGGGGTATGTGCAATCCTTTTTCAGTCTTTCATCTGATGAGGTCCATATAACTGTTATAAACCCTGATGTCAGAAAAGGCAAAGTGGACGTCAATCGTGCGCTGATACAAATGTATCCTTTTACAATGACTGCATACCATGAACTGCCCTTATACATTAAAGCCATACCTGAGAAAGGTTACAGGTTTGCAAGATGGAACCATGCCGGGCAGACATCAGTGTACAGTGAGAAGAATGAAATATTGAGCGATACAAGTTTTAATATTGCCATTGAACCTGTATTTGAACCCATTGATGCAATGGAAGGCATTCACCTGAATGAGATTGCCGCATCTACATCATTGTTCAGAGACGAATTCGATGAGAATTCGGGATATGTTGAAATCTATAACAGCCAAAGCGAGGATCAGGTGTTGTGTGGATTTTTCATTTCAGACAACAGGGATAATCTCACGCGTTATGCCATACCTGATTCCACAGTGATACCTGCCCTGGGTTTTCTGACTTTTTATCTTGACGGGGAAGCCCGGCAGGGCACATTGCATACCTCATTTAAAGCTGATACGGATGGGGAATCCATGTATCTCTCACAAAAGGTAGGAGAAACCTTTAGCACACTCGACTCGACAACATTTGAACTGCTGGTTACAGATCATTCTTTTGGCAAATATGCTGATGGCACAGGCACATGGCAACATATGGTGAACATGACACCCGGTCAGCCCAATGATCCGGTATTACTCAATGATGTGCAGGAATTTGATGCATTTACGCCGGATATAAGGATTTATCCTAATCCTTCCGATGGAAACCTTTTCGTTTCCTTTCATGAAAGTATAATGAGCTCAGATGCATATTCAATTGATGTGGTTGATATTTGCGGTAATATTGTTTATCCGAAGATTCGGTTAAATAATAATAATGATAATTATATAAACCTGTTAAACCTGGATCGTGGAATATATATCATCCGGGTTTTTAAGGATATGCAGATGGTCAATACAAATAAACTGGTTATTTTAAAATAACATCTTGATCGTATTTGAATAAATTAAGGGCCAACGCAGACTGATATTTTTGCGTATAAGTCAGTGATAAATTGAATGCCATAACTTGTTTCGGATCAAAATCAAAAGGCTGCCATTAGAATTATATATTTCTGTCATAAACAATTTAATTTACAATAGATGAGACTTCCGGTATTGATTTTCACATTCTTTTTCCTGTCCATAACAGTTGAATCTCAGATTGTCATTAATGAAATTATGGCAGCCAATGCAGGCTCGCACATGGAGACCGACTACTATAACTTCCCTGACTGGATTGAGATTTTTAATAAAGGAACAACACAGGTTAATCTCTCGGGCTATTATTTGTCTGATGATATCAATGAACTCAAGAAATGGCAGTTCCCTTCATTTCTTCTGAGTGCCGGTCAGTATTATATCGTCTATTGTGACAAAGAAGGAACCGGCAGCCACAGTAATTTCGGACTGAGTGCGGATGGTGAAACAATTTACCTGATTGACAATACCGGGAATATAATTGATAATCTGGACTACGACAAACAGTATCCTGATATATCATATGGCCGGAATTTCTTTGATATAAGCCAATGGCTGTTTTGTGCCAGTCCTACACCCGGTTCCGCCAATTTAACCACTACAGCCACGGAGCGATCACCGGCAGCCTCATTTTCAATTCCCGCGGGAAGGCTGAGTTCATCTTCTGTCCTGAATCTTGCCGGGAGCAAAATAAGATACACAATCAACGGAAACGAACCCGTATCAACCTCCACAGCCTATGATGATCCCATTGCCCTTAACAAAACCATGGTGGTGAAAGCAAAAACCTTTAAGGATGGCTATCTGCCAGGTGAGACATATGCCAATACATATTTTTTATCTGAGCATACTTTTACACTGCCGGTGGTTTCACTGTCATATAATTCTGATTATTTTTATGATAATACATATGGCATATATGTCACCGGCACCAATGGAATTTCACAAATAGGCAACTGCCGTGAACCGGCCAATTTTAACCAGAACTGGGAACGGCTGGCTTATCTTGAATATTTTGATATAAATGGTATAAAAAAAATATCTCAACCGGTTGGTATGAAAGTCTCTGGTGGCTGCACACGGTTTTATGCACAGAAGTCGCTTTCCATATATGCCAGGGACAAATATGGCAATAATGATTTTGATTATCCTTTTTTTATTCAAAAGCCGTATATCAGCAAGGTCAATTCTTTTTTTCTGCGTAATTCAGGAAATGATTTTAACGCCAGCCACTTAAGAGATGCCTTTTTGCAGGCCCTGGTTAATCGATCGCTGGATCTTGATCTTCAGGCCTATCAACCGGTAATAACATATTTCAACGGTCAATACTGGGGTATCATGAATATCAGGGAAAAAGTAGATGAGGATTATTTCCTGGGCAATTTCAATATTACCGATGACAGCATCGATTTTATGGAAGGGAATTTAATGAGCGATCCCGGTTACCATTATTCAGCTATACGGGGTTCAAAAGTTGACTTTCTGAACCTTATTGATTTCGTTACATCAAACAGCCTTGTGAATGATGACAACTATCACGCTGTTGTTTCACAACTCGACCTACAGGAATACCTGAATTATATGGCAGTTCAGATTTATATTGCCAATACCGACTGGCCCGGAAATAATTTAAAGTTCTGGAAAAGATCACCTTATGGGAAATGGAGATGGATATTGTTCGATACTGATTTCGGTTTTGGTGCCACTTCATACGATCACCGGACAATAGAATTTGCTACGGCAACGGAAGAGGTTAGCTGGCCTAACCCGCCATGGTCGACATTGCTCTTCAGAAAGCTGCTGGAAAATGACAGTTTTCAAAAGGCTTTCATCCGTACACTGTTAACCATAAGAAATACCTGTTTTCAACCCGACTGGTGCAACTTTGTGATGGACAGCCTTTCTTCAAGAATTGATTATGAAATGACATATCACAAGGCCAAATACGGTGGATCAAAAACCGACTGGAACAACAGCCTGAGCAGGTTAAAACATTTTGCTGCAAACCGTTATGGTTTTATCCCGGACTATATAAGTTCATATTTTGGTTTAGGCGGGGAAAAGGTGAATTTTTCGGTTGAAAATCCGCACCATACACATGGTGACGTGTTAGTCAATGAGTCGGTTATTAGAAATTATCCTTTTAGTATGCAGACGTTCCGGGATATAGCATTATCATTGGAAGCTATTCCTGCAAAAGGCTATAATTTCAAGCACTGGAAATATGCTGACCACACCTTGACGAACACGATACTACCTTTAGGAAGTGAATGGAGCTATCTTGATGTGGCCACTGATTATCCTGCCAACTGGACAACTGCCTCTTTTGATGACAGCTCCTGGAAAAATGGACAGGGACAGCTGGGGTACGGCGATGGCGATGAAGCCACGGTTATCTCTTTTGGCCCGGATCAGAATAACAAGATCACAACGGCCTTGTTCAGGAAGAAATTTATCATGCCCGACACGGCCGGAATTTCAGACATAGAGATGGAGTTGCAAATGGATGATGGTGCTGTTGTGTACCTTAACGGGCAGGAAATATTCAGAAGCAATATGCCTGCAGGTGTCATAGGTTTCAATACCTATGCCTCAGAGCCAAACGACCAGGTTGTGGTTTATACCGGCGTTGACAAAGAAGCCTTTGTTTCCGGAGAGAATGTTATAGCCTGTGAGATGCATCAGTGCAATGGCACCAGCAGTGACCTGGGTTTTGACATATCGTTAACCTATACATCAGTTGAAGAATCCACTGGAGATATTTTCAGCTATGAGGCCTTTATACAAAGTGACACGAGTTTTAACATAGCCCTTGAACCGGTATTTGAATCCATTGATGCAATACAGGGAGTACATCTGAATGAAATAGCCCCGGTTACACGAAATTTCAGGGATGAATATGATGAGAAATCAGGGTTTGTTGAATTATACAATAATAACGGTGAAGACATGACGTTGTTCAGTTTCTTCATCTCCGATGATGCCGGTAATCTTATGCGTTATGCCATACCTGATTCTACAGTGATACCGGCTGATGGTTTTATCACTTTTTATCTTGACGGAGAAGCTAAGCAGGGATCATATCATACCAATTTTAAAGCTGATCCGGATGGAGAGTCCATGTACCTTTCACAAAAAGTGGGTGAAACAATAACCATACTTGACTCGGTATCCTTTGAACTGCTGGTTGCCGATCACTCTTTCGGTAAATATACTGACGGCACAGGTAACTGGCAGTACATGGTGAATATGACCCCCGGCCTGCCCAATGACCCGGAGGTGCTTAATTGTTCAGAAGAATACAGGACCTTTACAACATATGTAAGGATCTATCCGAATCCTTCTCGCGGCAACGTATTTATTTCGATTGAGGAAGACGATATTCATACACATGTATATTCAATCAATATTATTGATATTTGCGGTAAAGTTGTTTATCCAAAGATCTGGCTGAACAGCAACAGCAGTTCCGTTAACCTGACAAATCTGAGTCGGGGTCTGTATTTCGTCAGACTATATAAGGACCATCAGCCGGTAAATACAAGCAAACTGATATTGCTTGAATAATACCGGGAATGCAGAATTGAAAGATAGTTACTGGAGGTTGCCTCATAAGTTACTTCTCATATTAATAAGTCTTATTGTCTGATGACCTTCACTGGTCTTAATTACACAAAAATAAATTCCGGCCTCTGCCCTGTTGCCATCCTGTCCGTCTCCTTTCCAGTAAATGCTGTTCATACCGGCAGGTCTTTTTTTATTATTCATCAGACAATTTATCATTTGTCCGTCGATGGAATAGATAGTTATTGTAAGGTCTGATGCTGTCGGCAGACAGAATTCAATATGCGTAAATCCATAGAATGGATTCGGGTAGCTTCTGGCATTGAAATTGATTTTGTCAATGTAAGTACCAGGCAACCCAGAAATAAGATCATTCCGTATAATGCTGAGGCCTGTGAAACGATTGGGTATATAGATAAGATTATCCTGTACCTCAAAATAAAGGATGCTGTTCACATCATTGTACCATGCGACTTCAACCGGATGGAACGGATCAGTAACATGATAAACGTCAAAAAGGTAATCGCATTGTAAATAAGCATATTCACCCTGCTTTTTGATACCGCGGACAGGATATTCAGTCTTTATACGTGCCGTTTCAACAGGGTTATCTAAAGATTCCAGGCTTACAATGCTCCAACCACTATCCCAGTTGGCAACATAGGCATAACCGGCATCAACATCCAGTCCTAATACATAATCTCCTATAGAATGAAATCCGATTTCACCTGGCTGAGAAGCATCTGAGACATCGATAAATCGTATGCCTGAATCACCGGCAGCAACATAGGCAATATTACCTTCGATACATAAGGATTTTACTGATCCCTTGATTAGAAGTGATCCCAATTCTGATGGAGATGAAGGTTGTGATATGTCTATAATTCGCATTTCATTGTTATCAAAAAGGATATATGCTTTATTTTCTTCAATGACTATCTGCAAAGCATAATCTGTCACGGGAATAGTGTTATTCAATATCGGTTTTTCCGGATCTGAAACATCTATAACCTGTATACCGTCTTCCATACAGGCAAGATATGCATAAGTTCCGTTGACACCTACATCATACACCTTATCAATCTGCAAAAATCCTTTCCGGGTTATTTCTGACGGATCTGAGACATCAAGTATTCTTAATCCGTTGTACTCTTCAGCTATGTATGCATAATTTCCTTCCAGGTCAATTCCCATGGCAAACCCGGCTGTTTCATAATGATATATTTCAACAGGAGAGCTCAGTGTAGTAATGTCAATTACTGAGAAACCCTGATCCCGGCGGATTGCATAAGCATTATTGTGATCGACAAACACTTCAGTTACGCCGGTTAATGGCATTGATCCGGTTTTAACCGGCGAGGCCGGGCTTGCAATGTTATAAATATACATGCCGCTGTCGTAAGCAGCAGCAAACATAATGTTATCAGTTAGTGTAATATCATAAATTCTGCTGCCGATGTCAAGCCGGGTGATTTCGGTTGGCGCCAACAGGTTTGTTATATCAAATACCAGTAGACCGGAATTATAAGTTGCAAGGTATGCAGTGTTATCTTTGATTTCAACGCTGTGTAAATAACCGTCAAGATCAAGATGGCATATTTCATCAGGATTTAACGGATCTGAAATATTATAAATGCTCAAATCCCTGGAATTAACAGAAAGAAAAACAAGGGTGTCCAGCAATGTCACTTCCGATCCGTACCATCCTGTTTCGACGGTGGTTAATTTAACAGGAGCTTCAAGGTTTTTAATGTCAATAATATGGAAATAATGCTGACCCATTACATAGGCCATACTGTCATTGGCTTCCACATCATAGGCATAATCTGAGCTGTCAAGGGGAGTCCTGGACAGGACAACAGGATTATGAACATCCGAAATGTCAATAATAGTAAAGCCTGCCTTTCCATTGGCCAGAAAGGCATAATTTCCTTTCACACGCATTCCCCGGATATCACCATCAATCAATGTTGCAGATAGCTTGACCGGATTATATGCATCTGAGAAATCAGCAATTTCAAACAGGCCTCCGTTTGTAAAAAAGGCAGTATCGTTATAGGCTTCGGCACAATAACAGGGTCCTTCGGCCCAACGTCCCACCTGTGTACAATGTTGATTTTCCTGAGCAGTAACTGAAAAAAAACAAATAAAACCAAACAGAAGCACACATAAAGTAAGGGATTGAAGTTGGTGTGGTTTCATGATTTTGCATTTTAAAAAATGATTTTTAATTGCTTATATATCAATGTCTTTAAGTTAAGACCGATTTATGTCCCTCTCTCAGAGAGGGTGCAGGGAGAGCAAAAAAAAAATCCTTAACTTAACGACATTGGCTTATATATTACTAAAATACAATTTTTTATGCCTTAAACTAAACAGAAAAACTAATTTCATCTTTTAATTCATTTTAATTATAAAAAATGCATTCAGCCTGGTTCATTCAGCAAATGATTTAAAAATTTTAGTTATTTTGTTTTTATTCTTTTTTATTGACCAATGAGTTGTGTTGTTATGAAAAGATCATTTTTTGCGAGGAGGCTTGAATCAGTTCTGATTTTTTTATCAGTAATTGCAAATAGTATTCTGGCTGAAAATCCAATCATTACCCATATATATATCACCGATCCGGACGATGGTATCTGTTATCTTTCCTATGCAGGCAACTGGCCTGAGACAATAGAATATGCGACCAGCGACAATTCTCTCGGTTCGTTTACACACAGATCACGCCTGAATGATTCTGTCAGTTCCTCAACTAACCACCAGAGCATTGTCAAATTCAGGAATCAATGGTATTTTATTTATCATACAGCTGATTTGCCGGAAGGAGGAAATTACAGGAAATCAGTAGCCATTGATTATCTCTTTTATAATCCTGATGGAGACGGAACGCTGCTGGAGGTATTCCGGACTAAAGAAGGTGTTGCACATACTGATAGCACCAGCCTGTGTTCTCCCCTGCCCATAAAGCCGGTATTGCAGGTTAATGATGAAGGATGGCGTGAAAAACGTGAGGTTGAGATTTCTGAAGGGGATAGTATTATCTTTTCTCCTGCCGTTGCAGACGAAGGTACATGGATTTGGAAAGGTCCGGGTGAATTCGCAGACAGCATTCAGCAGGTTACGATGAGAGATGTGGTCCCGGATCAATCCGGGAATATACAGTATAATTTTTGAAAATAGTTGTGGAACAAAAAGTTATATGAATTATGATCTGTTGGTTATTCCCTCAAATAAACCAGGCTTTTTAATCTGATGAATTATCTTTTTTATCGATGAACTCTAAACAAAGTCTTCTTTTTACTTCTTTCAAGCTCGGTCCGGTAAAATTACGCAACCGTACAATAAGGGCTGCTGCCTTTGAGGGAATGTGCCCGGGAAACATGCCCTCAGGAAAACTTCTGCAATATCATCATGCCGTGGCAGCGGGGGGCGTAGGAATGACTACTGTTGCCTATGCTGCCGTTAACAGGTCAGCGCTCTCCTTTCCGCATCAACTTCTTTTGAATAAAGAAGCCGTTCCGGGACTTTGTGAGCTGACGGATGCCGTGCACAGGGAAGGTGCTGCCTGTTCAATACAAATAGGGCATTGTGGCAATATGACAAAGCGATCAGTAACTGGAATCCGGCCCATGGCTCCCTCTGCCAGAATCAACCTTTACGGGCCAACATACCCACGGGCGATGCGCCATGACGATATTGATGATGTTGTAAAAGCTTTTGGTCATGCTGTTCACATGGCAAGGGAATCAGGTTTTGATGCTGTTGAAGTTCATGCCGGACATGGTTATCTTATCAGCCAGTTTCTTTCGCCTTATACCAACAGGCGGAAAGATGAATTCGGCGGTAGTCTGGCTAACAGGGCACGTTTTATGCACATGGTGATGGAGGAAGTGAAAAAAGCTGCAGCCAGTGATATGGCGGTGCTGGTAAAGATGAACATGAGTGATGGCTTCAGGGGTGGCATGGAAATGGATGAATGCCTTGAAGTAGCACGTATGCTTGAAAAGGCGGGAGCTGATGCATTGGTTTTGAGTGGTGGCTTTGTGAGCAGAACACCTATGTATGTCCTGCGTGGTGCCATGCCCGTTAAGGTTTTTGCACATTTCATTAAAGAAAGATGGATGAAATTTTTTGTCAGGCAATTCGGTGGTTTTCTGGTTAGGGAAGTACCCTTTTCCGAAGCCTATTTTCTTGAAGATGCCTTGAAATTCAGATCAATTGTGAAACTACCGCTTGTTTATGTTGGAGGACTGATTTCCCGGAAAAAAATTGACGAAGTACTGAACAAAGGCTTTGAGATGGTTGCTGTGGCACGTGCTCTTTTTAAAGACACAGATTTTGTCAATAAAATTAAAGACCAGAAAGACTTTCGTTCAGCCTGTGATATCTGCAATTATTGCATAGCTGTAATGTACACAAATGAGGCTGACTGCATTCAGAATATTGAAAATCCGGATCCTGCCATTATAAAAATGATGAAGTGAATGGAAAAACAAAAGCCATATGCGCTGGTAACCGGAGCATCTTCAGGTATCGGGTGGCATATCTCGGAAGCCCTGGCAAAAAGAGGATATCATATTATGGCTGTCAGCAACCAGCGTGCACAGCTTGATGAGCTAAAAAAGCACCTTGAGCAGCAATACCCTGTTACTGTATCATTACTTGATATTGATCTGAGCCAGGACGGTTCGGCTGATCAGGTTTTCGATTATTGCAGAAAACAACATTTTGAAATAGAAGTCCTTGTCAATAATGCCGGTATGCTTGTTTTCAGCAATATTGTGCAGATTGATTATTCGAGGATGAATGCTATTCTGGTTCTGCATATGGTAACTCCAGCCCTTTTATGCCGTTTGTTCGCAGAAGAAATGGTGATGAAACGAAAAGGCTTTATATTAAATGTTGCATCAATTTCAGCCGTTATGCCTTACCCGGGTATCTCACTTTATGGCCCGACAAAGGCTTTCGTTTGGAATTATACAAGGGCTTTTAGAACAGAAATGAAATACAAGGGTGTAAAAGTAACCTGCCTTGTTCCCGGTGCTACTGCAACGGCATTATATGATACACAACATATCAATATATCGTTTTTGATGAAGCTCGGTATTTTCAAAAAGCCACATGCTGTTGCACAGGCAGGTATGAAAGCGCTTTTTAAAGGACGCGAGGTATGTATTCCGGGCTTTATGAATAAACTGATTGTCAGGCTTTTCCCATTAATACCACGGGGATTGATTGATTTAATATACAGAAAGACCAACCTTGTAAAAAGCAGATAGTGTAATACTTATAATAAGATATTTTTCGTATAAGACCTAAAACGAACGATAATATCAGGTGTTTATTGGATCAATCTTACATTGATCGCAGCCAATCCCTTTTTCCCCTTCTCCACCTGAAAAGTAACGCGGTCATTTTCTCTGACGGGTTCTTTAAGCGCATTAATATGCACAAAAATGCTTTCATTTGACATCCTGTCTTTTATAAAACCGTATCCTTTGGAATCGTTGAAGAAGGTGACAATTCCCTCTCTGTCAACTTCATAGGTGTCACCCTCTTCTTTTCTTGGAACCCCGATTTCAATATTTTCTGCTATGATCTTTTCCTTTTTTGCAGGATCAGGGGGTGTTGAGGATATGTTTCCTTGTTCATCGACGTATGCAATCATATTATCAAAGCCACCTCCGACAATATTTGCCTTCCTTGCCTCTTTTTTCTTTGCTTTGTCGTCTCTTTTCTTAAGTCTCTTCTTTTCTTTTTCCTTCTTATTCCATGTCTGTTGTGTTTTAGCCATAAGCGTTTTTATTTTGTTATTCAATACCGGATTATGTTAAAAAAAGAGCTCCACACCAGGTGGAGCTCAAGATTAAATTATGTATGTAGTATTCGTAATTATACCAATTTTACATTTACAGCATTTAATCCTTTTCTTCCCTCCTGGAGTTCGAAATTGACTTCATCGTCTTCCTTAATCTCATCAATAAGCCCGCTAACATGAACAAAGTGTTCTTCTTCTGTTTCATTATCCTTAATAAAACCGAATCCTTTGGCATTATTAAAGAATTTAACTTTTCCTGATTTCATAATAATGATTAATATAAATAAATAAACGACAAAAGTAAGGTAAATAAATGAATAATTGTCCTTTATTTAGCACTATTTATATTTTTAATCTCAGGCAAATGTTTGAAGAATTGGTTTCTTTTAATGTGTAGCTCTTGTTAAAACACTATATTTGAAATAACGATATTATTCATAAAAAAAGCAAAAACTTGAAGCCAGACAGAAAGAAATGGATTGAAATCCTTGCAGTGGTGATAACGGGTTTATTGAAATTTGTAATGATGGATTGGCTTCAAATGAGGGCATTTTATATATGTGGAACCTGTTTATTCTGGTTTATCTATGTTCTGCTCAAGTATAAATCGGACCGCCGGATATTAATCACCTGGGGATTTAAAAGAGAACACTTTAAAAAATCCTTTTTTATACTACTTCCCTTCACTGTATTAATTATTACTTCAATAATAATTTATGGGGTATATAACGAAATCTACATGCTGAACTGGCATGTTATTCCTGTTTTTTTATCCTATCCTGTTTGGGGTGTTATGCAACAGTTTATGATGCTTGGTTTATTGGCAGGGAATTTAATATCAATTAAAAAAACAAAGCTTAAAAGCGTCCAGGTCATTTTTATTACTTCATTGATATTCAGTATAGTGCACTATCCGGATTTATCTCTTATGATGTTCACTTTTTTAATGCAGTTGGTCTTTACAGCAGTTTATTTAAAATGGAGGAATTTATGGGCACTGGGACTGGCTCACGGATGGATAGCTACATTTTTATTATTTATTATACTTAAACGTGATCTTTGGGTAGAATTTTTTGCATGGTTTTAGATATGAAAGAACTTTTTTAAATCAACGCCTTTTTTTAGCCGGTAATGAATAAAAAATAAAATAGCTGCGATTGGAATCACACATACCATTACAATAATACTCCAACGGAGATAGAGAGTTTTTATGGTATTAACCGAAATAATTCCTTCAATAAAGACGGTAAATAGTCCGGCAGCAATAAAGAAAATGGCCATGACATTAAAGCCCCGTTGTTTGCATAATCTTATCAGTAATTTTAAAATCAACGCCATAAAATAAAATGCGAAGAGTAATGGTATTCCAAATTTAACGCCCCAACCAATATTTAAACTGTACATATCAAGAAGTACAAGCAATATTGATGTTGATATAAAACTGCCTGCATAGAGCAACATTACCCTGTGGCGCAAAAAAGTGATCAGTGTTGAATTTATAAATAGAACGAGGCAAACAGTAACACTGTATTTTGACCATGTCATACAGTTATTCAGTATCAAATCGATAATAAGCGTTACCAGAATTCCTGAGATTAACACAATACCTGACAATTCCCAAAACAATTTGCGTAGTTGTTTTTGTGTTAAATCCTCATAATCAGAGAAAGGTTTTTCATTTTTCTTGCTGTTTAAAGGAAGCTTCTGTTCTTCTTTTACTGTTTTTTCACCAACGGTTGTTCCGCACAAGGGGCAAGAGATCATTTTCTTTTCAAGTTCAACTCCGCAATTTTTGCAATATGTCATGGTTATATAGTATCAATATTTAGTCAATCTGACCTTAATCCCTTCTTTTATAAGGAAATCGAAAAATCTTTTTTCAAATTCCCTGGACCTGGTAATATTTCCAAAACTCAAAACCAGTTTATCGTTGCATCCGATCACTCCGCAATTCAATTTAAGGTTTTTATCAGGTGGCGGAGGTGTTAATATGCAATACTCGATTTTTTTATCTATTTCTGAAGAAAAATGCACTCTGCCTAAGTTTGTAACAACGCCGCTGTACTGGCTTGTTCCCATGGAATAGTATTTAAGTGCGAGGATCATGCTTTTAATAAACAAAGGAATTCCCCTTACAAATAGCTTCTTTTCACCTCCCACATTACGGGCAATAATCTTACTGATTAGTTTTTCGTCGGTCTCAAGTTGCATCTTGTGGTGTACAATCTTTAATATCTCATCAAATGCATAATATCCTAACCTTAAATCAATTTCAGGTATCACAAATAATGAAAAATTCCGCATAGATTTTGAAGGATATATATTCCTCAGATTTATTGGCACCTGTATTCGTAGCCTTTTATTTTTTTTATAATGCCTGAATTTGTTCAAGTTTTTATAAATATCCTGAAGAATAAACAGGTATACAGCTATAAGATAATCATTTATATTAACACCTTTCTTTTCAGCTTTCTTCTTTATTTCATCAACAGACAATATGGCTATAATAACATCAAAACGCGGTGCGGAACGCAAAGGATATGGCAAATGAAAGGCATTCGAAAGCCTTTGATTTTGAGGAATGTCATCTTTAAAATATTTGTTATATGAATCTTCAAATTCCTCATCTAAAATAACTGAATCCGGATTGGGATAATCGAAGTTATTTGGAATAGAAATTCCTTCCTGCTTAAAATAAAGCGCAAGAAGTGATTTTAAAAAAAAATATGCTCCGGTTCCATCTGTCAAAATATGAGAGAATTCAACACTAATCCTGTTTTCTATTACAAGAATTCTGAACATTAACTTATTTTGACCTTTTTGATTAAACTCTCTGCAAGGATTGCATTTATCAGGTTCGAGTGAAATGGGCATATCAATATGTTCAAGATAATACCAGAAAAATCCTTTTTTTAATTTTACCTTATAATATGGAAATCTCTGTTCTATTGCCTGAATGGCAGTCAACAGATGTGATATTTTAACTCTTTCCTTTAATACTGCAGATAATCTGAATACCGTTGTTAACTCACTGGTTTTAATGGGGGGATAGATTTTGGCTGCATTATCCAAGGGATACCAAAAATCTTCTTTCGTTCTATATGGATTTTTAATTTGGTTCAAGTTCAGCTTCAATGATAACCTGAACAAAGGTATTAAATCGTATGCTGGTTGTATAGTAACTTTTTTAATATTTTCATCAATAAAGTTATATTTTATCCAATATCTATCTAATATTTATACATTTGACACAATATGAAAGAAATTACAGTAATTTTTTTTTGTTCGTGGAAGTTTGCTGCTACATTTCCTGTTGCTGTGTATGCCATGAAAATGTCATTTTTTGACACCATTATCTTTACGAATATTGGTGGAGCCATAGGCGTTCTAGTCTTTACTTTCTTTTCACATCTTCTTATTAAAGCGTATACAAAATATTGGCCGGATAAATGTAAATACCATAGAAAATCAAAAACGATATTTAATAAACGAAACAGATGGCTTGTTAAATTAAAGACTAAATATGGATTACCAGGAATAGTAATCTTAACGCCACTTCTTTTGTCAATACCCATTGGTTCATTTCTTATAGCAAAGTACTATGGGGAAAGAAAAGCAAATTTTCTCTGGTTAATCTTCGGACAAATTATGTGGTCATTTGTATATACCCTGTTCTATACACAAATTAAATCAGCGATCTGAAAATCAGCTATTTTCAATTAAAGGCCTTTTTGCCATTTTAATATTATAAACAAATATGAAACTGATATTCTTAATTGTATTGATTATACAAAATAACTTTTTTTACCTGAAAAAAATGACTAAATTTATTTATATAAAAACCAATTGAATATAGAAAGTACTTTTAAAGAAAAAATATGTATTGCAGGCAGTGATGTTATCAGGAAGGCCATTGTTTTGCGGTTTCAGGTGTTCAAATCGTAAGAAGAAGAGAAAATTGTATTAATTAAAAATTAGAAAATTAAAATAAATCATTTCAATTGATTATTTATATAATATAATTTAAATCACATTATTTCAATTGTTTAATTAAATATTTTTAGTTATGAATGTATTAAAAGTCATTGAGATTATGGCATCTTCCGAAAAAAGCTGGGAAGATGCAACACGTTTGGCTGTTAAAACAGCCGGAAAGACTGTTAAAGGAATCCGCTCAGTTTATATACAGGACATGAGCGCAGTGGTGAAAAATGATGATATCATAGAATTCCGTGTTAATGTAAAAATTACATTTGAGGTGCTCAAATAATATTGTATAAATTAATTATAAATTTTAAAAACTGTTTTATGGGACTTATATCATTTATTAAATCAGCCGGAGAAAAAATCTTTGGCAAATCAGAAGAAAAAAAGGAACAGGAAAAAGCAGACCTGATTCTTTCGCATATCAAAAAATTTGGTTTTAACACCAGTGATATTCAGGTAAAAGTTGACGATGAAACAGTCACACTTACCGGAAAGGTAGATACCCTGGAAAATAAAAACAAGATCATTGTTACGGCCGGCAATGTTGAAGGCATTGCAAAAGTCGACGATCGTCTTGTTGTTACTCAGCCAGCACCTCCTGTTGAACCGGAAAAGCAGTTTTATACTGTGAAAAAGGGAGATTACCTTTCAAAGATTGCCAAAGAAGTCTATGGTAATGCAAACAAATACAATATAATATTTGAAGCCAACAGACCTATGCTAAAGGATCCTGATCTTATTTATCCCGGCCAGGTATTGGTAATTCCCCCGCTTAAATAGCAAAAAAAAATTGTCAGACATCGTGATATGTCTGACAATTTTTTATATATCTGACCTGAAATACTACCTGAATACAACGATACCAGATAAACCTGCTTTACGAAACATTAAGCTTTTGGTTTTTTCTTATCGCTGCGGGATAATTTATCAAGTTTTTTTTCTGCTTTTTCAGCAAAATCTTTACCCATGTCCTTCATTTTTTTGAGAGCATCTTCCGCTTTATCTTCTGCCTTATCAACCAATGATTCAAGTTTCTCTTTCAGTTCACTCTTTTCAAAATCATCTATTTTTTCATCTACATAGCCTTCAGCCTTTTTAAAGGCCCTGGTAACAGTTCCGAATGTTTTGCTCTTTTTTACTTTAGTAACAGAATCATCCAGCAAATCATCCGCTTTGTTAAAAAGACTTTTCGCCGTGTCAAACAGGCCCTTATTAGCTTTTTCTACTTTTTTTTTGCCACCTTTTTCGCAGCCGGTTTTGCTTTTTTTGCAGCAGTTTTCTTTGCTACGGTTTTTTTAGCGGTAGTTTTTTTAGCTGCGGTTTTCTTTGCAGCAGTTTTTTTAGCCACGGGCTTTTTTGCTACAGCCTTTTTTGCTGCTGGTTTTGCTTTTTTGGCCACGGTTTTTTTTGCAGCCGGTTTTGTCTTTTTGACAACTGTTTTTTTAGCTGCGGCTTTCTTTATAGCCGGTTTTGCTTTTTTTGCGGCCACTCTTTTAGCAGCCGGCTTAGCTTTTTTTGCTACAGGTTTACTCTTCTTATCCATTGTTGTTTGTTTTAGAAGTAGAACTTATTTTCGAAAATAAATGTACAAAAAGCTTTTTATATTTTTTTTACTTCATTTCTTGCTGAACATCACGATTTTTCATTAATATGGTTAATAAACTATTAATACAATTATGCTATATAATTGATATAAAGTAATATATAATAGAAACATTCCCGATTCTTAAGGGAAATTGTTGTTAATAAATGTTTTGAATTTATGGATGAATCTTACTTTAAAACCATTATTCTTGCTTCCTGAAAGTTGTCTGCCACAATAGTGTTATGTTAACTTTAATATGTTCATCGTCATGCTGAATTTATTTCAGCATCTCCTGAGATTCCGAAATAAATTCGGAATAACTAACCGCCAGTTTAGACTTAACATAACAATAGAATAGAAATATATGCCCTCGGTGAGGTCATCAGCCAATAGTGTAATTGAATAATCCCCCGGCCCCTGGTATTCACTTGTGAGAATACGGATCCCCTGGCCTGTATGGTTGTATACCGATAGCTTTATAAAAGTGTTTTGTATCAATCAATATTCAATCCGGGTGGATTCATGAAACGGATTGGGATAATCCTGGTGCAGCGTTATGTTTGAATTTTCCTTTAATGACGTATTCTTTATTCCTGCAGGATCGCATCCGTCATTTACAATGGAATAAGGCCTTACAGAAGTGTTGGCAATACTGTTAGGATCAGTTACAGCTGCTTCAAGTCCCCAGTCATAAAGGCTGCTATAGGTGCCTTCACTGGACATATCCCAAAAATCATTACAATTGCCAAACCATGACCAGGCAATATACCCTACTTCATTTTCCTGGCATTCTTTTATAATGGTCTTGTAAGCAATGGAATTTGACGAGGTAATTGTATTATCTGTGCATTCTCCGTGCATCTGGGAAAATTCACCCACAATAAGCGGCAGATTCATGTTAACCGATTCGGCTATTTCATCAACGATGTCGCTTTCGGAATATCCATACATTTGCGGCCACCACATATGCACTGAGAAGATAAGGTTATGATCGGGATCTGCATTTATGAGATAGGGCCCTTCTGATTGAAGAATGTTTATATCCTTACCCCAGTCGGTGCCATCAATAACCAGTGGAACGCGAATTCCTGCATTCCTCAATGCGTTTATGGCATTCTCATATCCATTCCGGAATGAAGTCTTTGATACATTGGCATTACCACATTCATTGGCAATATTGATCAGCAGGTATTCTTCATGTTCAAGTAATACTTCAATGACATCAGTCCTTATCCAGTAATCCACGCAATCCTGAAGTTTTCCCCAGTCTCCTGTGGCATCATGTAATTCTACCATGGGGATCATATTCATGTCCCTGCAATTTGTTATGGCCTGATCAAGATCGCCAGCGGAACCGTTGATCTGCCAGACAATACGCACTACATTTGCCCCTGTCTTTTCAATCTCCCCATAGCGGGGTATGCCATTCTCTTCAAACCAGATATTAGGATTGGCAATACCACGCAATATCACTTTCTCACCACACCTGTCATACAGGTGACGGCCTGTTACCCTGAAACCGGGTAAATCCTGGGCATTGTTCTTACTATAAAAAATCAGAGTACATAACAGAAGTGATATCCAACGCATAAAAACAATATATTGAGAATAATAAAGGTTAAATATAACATGTTTTTAGGACATTATTGTTTCTGGAATTCAAGCTTCAGAATAATTTTAACGTCCCTGCCAACAACAGCTCCGCCTGCTTCTGTCAGAGAGTTCCATTTCAGATCATAATCAAACCTGTCAATTGTCGTTGTGGCTTTAAAACCGGTCTTGGTATTGCCCAATGGGTCTTTTATCATGCCGCCGTATGTGACATCAAAACTCACATTTTTTGTTATTCCCCGAATCGTAAGGCTTCCTTCCAGAACGTATTTGCTATCATTTGTCTTATTAAACGAAGTGCTTTTAAAGGTCATTTCAGGGTACTTTCCGGCGTTGAAGAAATCATCCCCCTTAAGGTGATTATCACGCATTTCGTTAGCAGTGAAAATGCTCGCAACATTTACAGTAAACTCAATCTTCGCATCGCTAAAATCGGGCTGTGTGGTAACAATTTGACCATTATATTCTTTGAAGCTTCCATCAACTTCAGCAACAACAAGATGGGTCACAGTGAAACCAATTTTAGAATGAGCATTATCAACGGTCCAGATAGTTTGCGCCAATACAGGATGAGCTGAACAAAAAATAAGGACAGCCATTGCGGAAAAAATATTTCTCATTTCTTTCAAATTTTAATTTGTTAATCATTGTGTTGTTTATCATTATTACAGGATTAATACCTGTATTATTAATAAAACACAAATCAGCTAAAATTGTTTAATGTTTTGGGTAAAAAAATATACAAATCCGCACATGAATTACATGTTAATGTAAAGCGGTTATTTGTCTTTTCCGTGCTTCCCTTTAAAATACATTATTTCATAGTTGCCGAAACCCTGATGGGTATTATTTTTATAAACCAGGCCGTTTTCATGAGCATTACAGTAATGAACATATGCTGCCATAAGCAGTATACTGATCAGGTTACGAAACCAAAATCCAACATAATAAGTTATCCATAAAGGCAGTGAAATTGGATTTTTAAGCAAATAGATGTAAATTGTTTCTACAATTTATCGCATGAAGACAATTTATAAAATATTTATAATTATTATGATAATAAACTATTTATTTATACATATTTCATGTAAAAAGATAGATGAATATAATCAGGAACCAGATATTGAATGCATTAAGGATGGAATTTCAACCTCAGTTTTTGTAGGTTATTGCGCTTCTGTCGCTATGAGTGCTTTTCGTGGCAATGTCATGCCACAAAATATTGTATTCGTCAGAGGAAACTGTGATGCATTTCACTGTTCAGGCCTGATCATAATAAACACCAGCGCAAAATATCCTCAGCCTTTTAGTGATTTTACGGGTCAAATCATTATTGGAGGGTTGTGGGATCGGGAGGATAAAGGTGTTATTACCATTGTCTCTACCGATATAAGGTTGCTTGAAGGTGAATTGGCTCTGAATGGATTGTATACCATTCCATTAATGCTACAGGATGATGGTTCGGTTTTAACGTTATTTGCCCGTGAAGATATAATAATTGGTGAAGGCTCAGATACCATTCTGGCAATCAGTTTTACAAAACCGCAATTTGATCTGGAAATGGATCGGCTTGATACAGAAATACCTGACAATTTATATACTGCGGTAAAACAGAACGTTTGGTTTGTTTCAATTGATCAGAATGGCACACCAAATGTATTCCTTGATGATGAATTCACACTTAACGGAGGAGGTCAGATGGCAGAAGCTACCGAACATTCGGCCGGTATAATATATCATGCTATCATTGGCACATCTCTGAATTACACGGAATGCAATATAAATCCATTGGATGGGCAAGCTCTTATTCAATATGTTGTTGCAGGTGAGGATCTTGATTTTAAAACACTTTTACTGGATTTTGATAATATATGTGATGGCAAAGCCAGTGTAATTGCAGCAACCGGAAAATATATCAGGTGGAATGGCCGAAGAATTCCATTGGATTTATATTGAAAAAATATCAGACTACCCTATTTGTACCTGGCATTTTATAGTTTGTTTTTTATTTATATCCATCCTTATGAACATTTTTAACCGCTCTTCCGGAAGGATCAGGTTTGTTTCTGAATTCTTCATCCCATGCCAAAGCTTCGGCTGTACTGCAGGCAACTGAGGGCACTGAGGGAACACAGGCCGCTGCTGCATCAGAAGGAAAGTGCTCAGAGAAAACAGAACGGTAATAATACTCTTCTTTTGTCATCGGTGTATTTACAGGGAACCGGTATGCGGCATTTGTCAGTTGTTCATCAGTAACTTCCTTCGACGTGAGTTCTTTAAGCGTATCAATCCATCCGTATCCGACACCGTCTGAGAACTGTTCTTTCTGTCGCCATGCTATACTATCGGGAAGCAGATCTTCAAAAGCTTTTCGCACAACCCATTTTTCAATACGGCCATCTTTTGGTCGCTTATCTTCAGGATTCAGTCGCATGGCCACATCCAGAAACTCTTTGTCAAGAAAAGGGACACGACCTTCAACACCCCATGATGCCAATGATTTATTAGCCCGAAGACAATCGTACAGGTGAAGCTTGCTGAGTTTTCGAAGTGTCTCCTCATGAAAAGCTTTTGCATCAGGTGCCTTATGAAAATAGAGATAACCGCCAAATATCTCATCAGCGCCTTCCCCGGTCAGGACCATTTTTATACCCATTGATTTGATCACACGGGCAATCATGTACATGGGTGTGGATGCACGTACTGTGGTAACATCATATGTTTCAATGTGATAAATAACGTCACGCAGGGCATCGAGACCTTCCTGAACCGTAAAGTGTATTTCATGATGTATTGTCCCGATATGTTCGGCTGCTTTTCTGGCAGCATCAAGATCCGGTGATCCTTTTAATCCGATGGCAAAAGAATGCAGGCTTGGCCACCATGCATCCTGCAGGTCATGAGATTCTATACGCCGTGCAGCGAATTTTTTGGCTATGGCTGAAATCAAAGAAGAATCTAAACCTCCCGAAAGCAATACGCCGTATGGAACATCTGACATTAATTGCCGGTGAACGGCATCTTCCATAGCACGTCGTACCTGTTCAATACTGGTTATATTATCCTTTACCGCCTCGAAATCCATCCAGTCGCGCTGATACCAGCGTTTCGTCTCCCCCTCGTCACTTAACAAATAGTGACCCGGTGGAAATTCATTAATTTTTGGACAAATGCCTTCAAGGGCCTTTAATTCTGAGGACACATAAAAATTACCATCCTTATCCCAACCTGTATATAAAGGGATAATTCCTATATGATCACGGGCTATCAGATAACGATTTTTTCCCTTATCATAAAGAGCAAATGCGAAAATACCATTCAGATCGTCAAGGAATGCAGCGCCTTTATCACGGTATAAAGGTAAGATTACTTCACAATCCGAACGCGTAAGAAAATCATAATTGTTTTTATATTGGTTACGAATGGGCTGATGATTGTATATCTCTCCATTGACAGCCAGTATAAGGTTTCCATCCTTACTGCAAAAGGGTTGTTTACCTGATTGCGGATCAACAATCGCCAGTCGCTCATGTGCCAGAATGGCTTTGTCATGAACATAGATTCCTGACCAGTCCGGTCCTCTGTGACGAAGTTTCTTTGACATTTCCAGTACCTGGGATCGTAGATCGCTTGCATTGACCTTTAAATCAAATACGCCTATTATTCCGCACATAATCTATATAAAGAATTAATTATCAAATTCACCGGCTGCTGCTTCAGAAAAAAAGACTTGCCGATGGCTGCTCTCTGTTTTACGCTGTGAATATATGCTTTTTTTCTTTATAAATTATGATATTGTTATGTTTATTTTATAAATACCCCTTAATAATTGGGGTTTAATTGTATATTATAATACTTTGATTAAATATGTCCTATAAAATATAGTACTGGCATAACAATTTATTATAAAACATATAGAACAGTAGATGGTTTTAATAACAACCTGTACCGGTTTATAAAAAATATGGTTCATCATAATAATTCGTATCTGAAAAAAGGATATTATGCTTTTGTAAATTTGTTAAAATATAAATGATGTTGTTGTGCCGGAAGTGCGATGGCCAGCCAAAACGGGAAGATAACGCAAGAAGTGTTTCAATGATTCCTTTATGATAAAAGGATCAATTAAAGGGGGTATTGGCAGGTGATAAATACAAGGCCTGCTCAGGGTTGAAGATTACATTTATACTTTTGGGAATAATATTGAATTCTATGGGAGAATGACCCAGGGATTCCCCGTCTGCTTCGAGATGTATAAGAGGATCTGAATCAATAAGAATGTGCCTGCCTGTATAACCTTCTATTTTGGGATGCTCATAAATGGAACCATCGTAAAGCTTTTTAAGGCTCATGATAATTTCTCCCTTTCGGATTTTGTTTACAATGGTAATATCAAATAGTCCGTCATCTGTTATGGCATTAGGTGTTTGCATCATTCCTCCGCCTGAATATTTACCGATACCCAGGCTGATTGTGAACACTTTATTCCTGATTGGTGTACCATCAATTACAACTTCCACCTGGGTATGCCTGTATGTAATCAGGCTTCTCAAAAGATTCCAAAAATACAGTGTTTTACCGCTTCTTCCCCTGTCTTTCTGAATATTGGTTCTGTTTACCACAACAGCATCAAAACCAAGTCCGGCAATATTAAGAAAATATCGTTTATCTTTTTGTGCACCATGATAATATGTCACTATGCCTGCATCCTGCAGGTGAATATTTCCTTTTTTTATGGTCTTTATAGCATCTTCATAATTCAACGGAATACCAAATAATCTGCCCCAGTCATTTCCTGTTCCAACAGTAATAATAGCAAGGCATATATCAGTGGTCGGACATACCTTCTGTGAGAAGCAACCATTGACAACCTCATTCATGGTGCCATCACCTCCAACCACAATTATTTTCCGGAAATCCTGTTCAATACCTTCAATGGTGAGTTGTATGGCATGATGCCTTGCCCGGGTAAAATGCGATTGAAAAACAAAACCATGATTTGTCAACAACGCCTTAATTATTTCCCAGTCTTTATAACCTTTTCCGTTACCTGCATTTGGATTAACAAGAATAAGCCATTCGGGCCGGTTTTCTGGAACATTCATTCTGTTATATTATATATTTAGCTTCAAATATCCAAATAAATCGTGATAACCCCAATAAGCGCGAAATTTAATTGATTTTTATAAATTTGGCACAATTAATTTGCAATGACAACAAAGTACAGAAAACTACTCTGGGTTATTTATCAGCCATATAAATGGCTTTTCTTCGCTCCTTTTCTTTTTATCAACACGCTTTTTTTGGTGTTGCAGCTGTGGTTGTTTCATCACTTATCAACCAGCGTGTGGGCAGTTACTTTGGGGGAGCCATATGGTCGAGAATCAATGCGTTTTTTACACCTATGATTGTTCGCGTGGAAGGAAAAGAGAATATTCATAAAGCAACATCCTATGTGATTATTTCAAACCATCAGAGCGTATATGATATTTTTCTTATCTATGGCTGGCTTGGAATTGATATAAAATGGATTATGAAAAAAGAACTGCGCAGGTTACCCGGCGTTGGATTTGGGAGCAGGAAAGTTGGCCACATTTTTCTTGACCGTTCTAACAGTCGGGTTGCCCTGGAAAGTCTCAATGAAGCCAAACGGAAACTGGTAAATGGCACCTCGGTGGTAATGTTTCCGGAAGGAACCCGGAGCGATACAGGTGAATTAGGCTCATTTAAACGCGGAGCTTTTAAACTGGCTTTAGACCTCGGATTACCGATTCTTCCGTTGACCCTGATCGGGACAAAAAATATCTTGCCCAACAAGTCATATAACCTGATGCCGGGTGTGGTCAAAATGATTATTCATGAACCTATTGACATCAAAAAATATCGGGAAGACGATATAATTGCATTGATGCAAAACGCAAAGGAAATTATCGGCAAAGTCCTGCCCAAACGGAATTAGTCTTAAACGGGGAAATCCTTATCAATTAATCATGAAATATAAACAACCTGTATTTGTCTTTCTTAAATAATTATTTGATATAAAAAGTATTATAATTATATATATAAACTTTTATTTCTACTGAAAATGAAAATTCTGAGTTTTTTCATGCATCCGTAACCATAAGCACTGAAAAGAGTTTGATTGATTCTTTACAGGTTTATATTCTATTTTCTTTTCCCGGTATTCCTGATCAAAAAATTCGACTTTTCCATATATTCCACCCTGATATTTCATACCTTTATCCATATTTTGAAGATAATGATTCTTTTAAATACAATTGATCATGAGGATAAGGATATTCTTGGCTTTGCTTTTCATTGTTGAAATCTCATGTAAACCTCAAAATAATAGAATTACAACCATGCAGGAATCAAACCAGGAATTGATTACCCGGGAACCTGTTGTGG
>JAFGTR010000120.1 GCA_016934055.1 Bacteroidales bacterium
TACCTTCATTTCACCTTCCGTTGAGGTCTCAAAACGATATGCCACACCGTGGTTATATACCCTGAACACAATGGCAAATCCCTCTTTGCACTTAAGGCTGAGTTCATTAAAGCTGTCCATAATTAAAGCTTTCCTGGTTGGTACCACAGGTCTGATTTCCCTGCTAATGAAACGGGTGTTCATTCTTGTTATTTTCGGATTTATACCAACCGGCTCATTGTTGATGGTCAGGGAGACCGGACAGTTTTCCAGAATGACCTTACCTTTATACCGGGCTGTCCATAATATTTTCTCGCTTAAATTAATGCTGACGCTCAGGTGGTTATTTGGTGAACTGACTTTATAATCCTGCCCCTGCAGATTAAAGACTGCAAAGAAAAAAGTCAGTATAAAAGCAATAGTTTTTAATTTTTTCATTGTTGTTCTGGTATTTCTGGTATTTCTGGTCAAAACTGCCGTATGATTTTTCAAATATAGAGAATAATAATATGCTTATTAAACAGAATGAAAGCAAAAAAAACAGAAAACCTCTTTTGGCTTTCTGCTTAATTCTTCAATAAGGCCCGGATATTATTCTACTACCCATTCATGGACGCCGGCTGAAAATTTTTCGGGCAATTTTACTTTTAAACGCATTGCATTAGTTGTTACAGGTTCAAATTCAACAATGTTCCATTTATCCTTTAAGATCGGGTAATCATTTTTTGCTTTAACAGGTAGCCACGAGTCACCTGACAGATATTCAATATGCCAATGATCAGGTATACGGCATCCGCCAAAAGGACCATCATCGAACCAATATATTTTTGCAACTGATACCGTCGATTCTTCAGCAAAATCATATTGGATCCATTCCCATGAATTATTCTTTGGCCACCAGTGATAAAATGGCCATTCTCTGTCAATAGAGTTTTTGGGTTCATATTGATCATTAATGGCCATTAGAGCTCTTGTCGGTACACTGGCACTTATATTGCTCTTGCTGGCAATGGTTGGTGCTGGTGACGGTCTGACGCTGCTGTCGCTTACAGAAAGCCATACGGTCATTTCTCCTGCTCCTTTATTGTTCCAGGTATAATAGGGTATAAGGGTGATTTCCCTGAGATCACCTTTTTCAATTTCCTTGTTTAAGTTGTATTTTGCCGGCCTTGCCTTTGTTTTTAAAGCAACAACACCATTCAATAGAGTATCATTGAATTCGGGAGAGAAATCAGCCTTCTCATCAAACAACAGGTTCATTACCTTTCCATCTGCAGTATAGGGCCATTCAGCGCAATAAACAAAGGGACCACGCTGAACGGCAATTCTTCCCCTGTCAGCTTTTACACGCGAATCTGCAACAATTTTCCTGACATCCATAGGCAAATAGATATTGATTCTGTCACCTTTTTTCCAGGTCTGGTTTATGACTATATAACCCTTGTCGGTTTTTGTATCAGATTCTTTGCCGTTTACCCTCAATATTACTTTGGGTGAGATATTATCATTAAAAGAATAAAGGTTTCCGGGGAGAACTTCATTGCGTGCCCATCCGGGAATCCTTATCTTCAGGGTAAATTCTTTTTGTTCAGACGGGTTAATGACAATTTCAACTTTTCCACCCCAGGGAAAATCAGTTTTCTGTATTATTTCAAGATCAGATCCCTGAAATTCAAATGTGGCTGTATTACTGATAAATAAATTGATATACACCTCATTTCCTGTCCTGGCATATATATAACCCGGGATTGATGGCAGTAAGCGGGCAATATTTGGCGGACAACAGGCGCAGCCAAACCAGGCGCTTCGCTTGTGCTGTCCGAATGATTCCAGTACATTGGGATAAAAGAACCTGTCACCTGACAAGGAAACACCTGAAAGCAAGGCATTATAAAGAGTGCGTTCCAATACATCGTAGTACTTGCCGTCACCGTCATGCAGAAACATGCGCTGATTCCAGAAAATATTCCCGACGGAAGCACAGGTCTCGCAATATGCTGACATGTTCGGCAATACATAAGGCGGGTCGAATCCTTCATTACCTCCGCCTGAGCCTATACCACCCGTAATATACATTTTTTGGGTGACGAGGGTTTCCCAGATTCGTTCAGCTGCATTAGAGTATGAAGTGTCGTTATAAATTGCTGCGATATCAGCCATCCCGGAATACATATAGGTTGCCCTCACAGCATGGCCAACAGGTTCAATCTGTTCAACCACTTTCTTATGTGCCTGGTTATATTCATCACCTCCGGGTCCTCTTACATCAAGGAAAAATTTGGCAAGTTCGAGGTATTCCCTTTTACCTGTAACGTTATACAATTTGACCAATCCCATTTCAACAACCTGATGTCCGGGATAGATGTGAAGCTTGTCCCAGCCAAAATCCCTGACCAGCAGATCGGCATTTTTTATGGCGATATCCAAAAGGCTTCGTTTACCTGTTGCCTGGAAATGGGCAACCGCGGCTTCAAACAAATGACCGCTGTTGTATAATTCATGGCTGAGTTCAGGCGCTTTAAGCCATCTTTTATCACCTGCCCAGGGATGTGTATTGACAGAATCGATGGTTCGATTGGTATACAAATAACCGTCAGGTTCCTGAGCAAGGCCAACAAAAGTGATCAATGTATCGAGTCTGGCCTCAAGATCTTTATCAGGAATGGTTTGTAATGAATAGCTGGCTGCCTCAATCAGCTTATAGATGTCGGTATCGTCAAAAGGATACTCAGTACAGAATTTTCCCTCCTGCAACTTTCCGGCAATCTTAAAATTATCAACACGTCCTGTATTGTAACACTGTCCAATGGCAATGGGAATGGTGACTTTATAATTGGTTATGATCTTAGGCGCCCAGAAATCATCGGTGAGCTTCACCGAAGTAAAAGGAACAGGTTCAATAGGATAAGTACCTTTTTGATCTTTTATGGTAAAGGAAAGCAGAAATGTTATTCCGCTTAGCAACACAAGAATCTTTTTCATCTGATTGATTTTCATTAGTTAATAAATATACCCTGTGAAGATACTCACCTTTACAGGGAGGTGTTATTCTGTACAAAACTCTATCATTTTCACAATTGCTCTTTCATTAACCTTACCAAATGATCTGTCTTCAGGGTCGAAGCGATGCATCATCGAATTAACGGTTGGCCTGTAAAGTCCTTCCGACTGATAGCCGGCACCTTCGAAAGCGCCGACTTTACCTTTTAGCGGATGATTGAACATAAAGGAATCAACTTCAGCCCTGACGGAATTAAGCCTATGATCGTAATTATTTTCAATATCTCTTATAAGGTCAGGAGAGGCTCCGGCATTAAGCAGATGTTGAATGCTGTCTGTTTTTTTCTTGGTCAGTATATTTATTTCATTATTCAGACTATCGAATACCGTTTTGCCCCATTCAGTCGGTATCTCAATTCCGGGAGAAACCAGGTCTTTCCATTTCAGGTTTTGCGGATCGATCATGGCTGTGACATTGGGATCTGTGGGTTCAACACCGGCCGGATAGAAGTCTTCGTATGAGACATCGGAAGTGTAATATTCATCACCCAATCCTGCGAAGGCATGACCAAATTCATGCAGGAAAACATAATCGCACAATGGTGAACCTGTGGCAAAAACAGACTGCCAGTTGAAAATACCGCCGCCACCATACCGGTCAATATTCACCATAACAAGCACAGCATCACAGGGAACCTGGGCTGCCACATCACGCAGGGCTTTGTTGTTGTGGGCCAGCAGGTATCGGTCTGAATCAAAAGTGTTATATGAACTCCCCAGTGGCGTATTTTTGTATCTTCCCTGTCGTGGTTCATCAGTTCCGCTTTCATGGGAAGGTGTAAATATGCCTGTTAAGTTGAACTTGTTTTTATGACTGGTATAAGGTTCGATTCCAAAGAATACGCCGGAAAAGTATTCAAGGTCTTTTTGAAATGCATTTTTCTCAGAGGATGTATAGCCTTCACCGATAATGACCAGGTCTACGGTTTTGTGTGGATCACCGCCTTTAGTAATAACAGTGATTTCATCATTTGCCCTTTTAGGTGATTCAGTAATTATATGATAATCATCGGGATCAATAACCAGTTTATAAAGTGGATTGAGAATATTGTAGCGGTCTCTTTTTTCAATGATAAA
>JAFGTR010000121.1 GCA_016934055.1 Bacteroidales bacterium
CAGGCGTTATCAAAGGTAATTGAGTTTATAATAAATGCATTCATAACCGTTCAGAAACTTCATTTCTTTATATCTTTGTTTAATAAAAACCAATTGCAATGTCCGAGAAGAAAGAAAAGAAATCGTTATTTGCCAAGATTAAACATAAATACAGATTGTCTATATACAGAGATGAGACGTTTGAGGAAATTCTTAACCTGAAACTGACCAAGCTGAATGTGTTGGTTTTGGTTTCGATACTGACACTGGTTTTTCTGATCATAGTCATATCCATTATTGCCTACACACCTGCCCGTGAGCTTATCCCCGGTTATCCCGATGAAAATACCGTGAGGAACATACGGCTGAATGTTCATCGTTTAGATTCACTGGAAATGGAGATTGAGAAAAGAGATATGTATTTTGAAAATGTGCGACGCATTATATCGGGCGAAGAACCCGAACAATACCATAATCCGAAAGATACAGTTGTGAGAAGAGAAAATGTAACTTTTAAACGTTCACATGAAGATTCGTTATTGCGTAATATGATTGATTCAGACAAACCCTATACTTTGCTTGTTGACAATTCCTCAAATGCCAAAACCTCTCTGTCAAATGTTCTCTTTTTTTCCCCGGTAAAGGGGATGATCACAAATTCATTCAATCCGGCAGGAGGTCATTATGGTACCGATGTTGTTGCGGCGCCCAACGAAGTTGTGAAAGCTGTTCTTGGCGGAACCGTTATCCTGGCATCATGGACCCTGGAGGCCGGAAATGTTATCCAGATCCAACATGACAATGAGATCATTTCAGTATACAAGCATAATGCGGAATTGCTGAAGGATGTGGGTGATTATGTGACAGCAGGAGAACCTATTGCCATCATTGGTAATTCTGGTGAGCTCACCACCGGTCCGCATCTGCATTTTGAGCTCTGGCACAACGGCACTCCCCTGAATCCTGAAAATCATGTTACATTTTAATGCAATGATCCAATTCTGCCGATGAGAAAGCGAGTTGCTGTTCTAGGATCCACCGGCTCCATTGGTTGCCAGGCTCTGGAAGTTATACAGTGTCATTCGGCTGACTACAAGGTGGAAGTATTAACTGCCAGGAAAAATAAGGACTTGTTGATAAAACAGGCATTACAATTTGTTCCGGGGCATGTGGTCATTTCCGAAGAGTCATTATATACTGAAGTAAGGGATGCGCTGGCTGGTTTTCCCATCAGTGTTCATGCCGGCAATCAGGCACTGGAGGAGATAGCAACACTTGAGTCAGTCAATATTGTGCTGGTGGCCATGGTTGGTTTTGCAGGATTGTTGCCCACCATATCAGCTATTAAAAGCGAAAAGGCACTGGCTCTGGCCAACAAAGAAACCCTTGTTGTTGCCGGGGAGCTTATTACAAAATATGCTCAACAACATGGGGTAACCATTGTTCCGGTTGATTCTGAGCATTCTGCCATTTTTCAATGTCTGACGGGAGAACAGCAAAATCTTCCTGAAAAAATATTCCTGACTGCTTCAGGAGGTCCTTTCCGGGGTAAGAAGCGGCATGAGCTGGAAAGTGTAACACGGAAAGAAGCTCTTAAGCATCCCAACTGGAGCATGGGGGAAAAGATAACCATTGATTCGGCAACCCTCATGAACAAAGGATTGGAAGTTATTGAAGCACACTGGCTTTTTAACCTTCTGCCGCAACAAATTGAAGTTATTGTTCACCCTCAGTCTGTTATTCATTCCATGGTGCAGTTTAAAGATGGTTCAATAAAGGCGCAGATGGGGCTGCCTGATATGCGGTTGCCTATTCAATATGCCCTTACTTATCCATTGCGCCTTGAATCCTCATTTCCGCGTTTCAGTTTTATGGATTTTCCAAAACTGACTTTTGAAAAACCTGATCTCTCCCTTTTCCGTAATCTTGAACTGGCTTATAATGCCCTGGAAAAAGGCGGTAATATGCCATGTATTATGAATGCCGCCAACGAAATGGTTGTAGATGCATTCCTTAATGACAGAGTGCGCTTTCTTGATATTCCTGAAATCATTGAAAGGGTGATGGAAAGCCTGCCTTTGATGAAAAAGCCTTCATTGGAGGATTTGTTGCAATCTGACAGTGAAGCAAGGGCATTTACGCAGAGATTGCTGCGAGGGGGTGACGGTTTGAAGATTTGAGGGTTTGAGAATTTGAAAAGTTTTCTGTTGACAATGGCCCGTGGACTGTTAACATATTTACAGGTTTACAGATTGTCAGTGAACCGTGAACAATATCACCGTGGACTGTGGACTCATTGCAGATGGACAAACCGGCTCTTTGGCCAAATAAACAACGTTGCATCTCAAAATATCGGATTTATTAATAAATTTGCAGCCATTTTTAATAACAACGTGAAGTAAACCTAATATAAACGATTAATGGGTGTTGTAATTCAGATAAGTCAGTTGCTGTTAAGTCTTTCATTGCTTATTATACTGCATGAACTCGGACATTTTATATTCGCACGGATCTTCCGTACACGTGTGGAAAAGTTTTATCTGTTTTTTGATCCCTGGTTTTCTCTTTTCAAGATAAAACGGGGTGATACTGAATACGGGCTGGGATGGCTGCCGTTGGGCGGTTATGTCAAGATATCAGGCATGCTTGATGAATCAATGGACAAGGAACAATTAAAAAAACCTCCGCAGCCATACGAATTCCGGTCGAAACCGAGCTGGCAGCGATTGCTGATTATGTTAGGAGGCGTTATTGTCAACCTCATACTGGGGTTTGTGATTTATTCAATGGTTTTATTTACCTGGGGTGAGAAATATCTGCCAAATCAGAATCTGAATGATGGTATCTGGTGTGTTGATTCAATCGCCCATGAAATCGGTTTTGAAAACGGGGATAAAATCGTTTCCATCAATGACAATTCTATTGAAAGGTTTAACGACATTTTCAAAGAGATTCTATTTAGCGGACAGGTCAAAGTGATCCGGGATAATGAAGAGATTGAGTTCCAAATCCCGGAAGATTTTATCACTAAGATCATTGATAAAAGAAATATTGTTCTTTTTTACCCAAGGGTACCTTTTATCATTAAGGAAATTCCTGACACATCAATTAATAAAGATAGCGGTTTGAAACCGAAAGACCAGGTGACAGGCATTAATGGCATATCATTCAGGTATTATGACGAATATCAATCAATAATTGACACCATAAAACCCGGTCAGATTCAACTAACATTGCTGAGGGATGGCGCCCGTATGGAGATTACGGCCATGCTGAGCGGACAAAAAAAGCTCGAGATATTTAATATTATTCCTTCTTTTGAAGAGATGGAAAAACTTGGTCTCTATGCTCTGGAGACCAATCACTTTACTTTTGCGCAGTCTATACCTGCCGGCTGGAATCTGGCCAAAGAAAAGCTGGGATTCTATGTCAAGCAGTTTAAACTGATTTTTGATTTCAAGTCAGGGGCATACAAGGGACTTGGCGGATTCGGAACCATTGGCGGACTCTTCCCCAGAACATGGGAATGGAATGTGTTCTGGGAAATAACAGCATTTTTGTCACTCATCCTCGCCTTTATGAATGTATTGCCAATACCGGCACTTGACGGGGGCCATGTTGCTTTTCTTTTATATGAGATGATCACGGGCCGCAAACCCAGTGAAAAATTTCTCGAATATGCACAGATAACAGGCATGATACTGGTTTTAGGATTGGTATTAATGGCCAATCTTAATGATATTTTGTATTGGCTGAATAAATAGCGGATTTATTGCATCAATTGTCCCGTTGATTCATAAATAATACATAACTTTACATAATAAAACACTATTGTTATGAGTATAAACAGTTTGCTTTTTTCGCTGGGTCCTGCGGAAATTTTATTGATTGTTGCCATTGTTTTATTATTGTTTGGTGGCAGGAAAATTCCCGAGCTGATGAGAGGTCTTGGGCAGGGGATGCGTGAATTCAAGAAGGCCTCGAAAGAAGATGAGGCTGCAAACAGCAGTAAGAGTTCATTGGATAATAACAATTCCAAATAAAACCGGAAGAGACAAAAAAATGCCTGTCATTTTTTACATGACGGGCTTTTTTATTGGGAACTATGAATGCAGGCAATAAACCTGTCACGGATATCAACATAACAGAGTGATGCATTTTTTAAAGATTTTATGTTTATTTACACTTTCCCTGTTAGTCTTCACAGGATTTGACCAGGCTGACCATACGTCTTTATCAAAGACAGATAAAAGGGATAAAACGGATTCGGTTCCGCGATATCCTGATCTCTATTATGAGTTTAAAATTTCGGAACTGAATAAGACTTCTCCTGTTGAGCTTGAATACAATCAATATGTAAAAGCCTATATAGAACGCTATACCATAGAACGCCGCCAGGAACTGGCAAGGATAATTGGCCTGTCACAACTGTATTTTCCGATTTTTGATGAAGCCCTTGATCGTTATGCTCTTCCGCTTGAATTGAAATATCTCACCATTGTGGAATCGGGTCTTGTTCCGACGGCAGTTTCAAAATCAGGAGCGGTTGGTTTGTGGCAATTTCTTATGGGGACCGGTAAAATGTTCGATCTGGAGATCACTTCTTATATTGATGAACGCAGAGATCCCTACAAATCTACTGATGCTGCCTGTAAATATCTTCAATACCTTTATAATACATTTCATGACTGGCACCTGGTATTGTCTTCCTATAACGGCGGACCGGGTGAAACGCGAAAAGCTATAGAACGCAGCGGCGGTGAGACAACTTACTGGAAGATCAGGCCTTTGCTTTCAGAACAAGCCAGGAATTACGTGCCCGCTTTTATAGCTGTCGTCTACGTTATGAACCATTGGGCTGATCATAATATAGTGCCGGAGAAACCCGCCTATTCTTATAAAGAACTCGACACCCTCCATATTCGCTATGCTTTATCATTCAAACAGATCTCAACCATGATCGGTCTGCCTCTTGATCATATCCGGTTTCTTAATCCTGTTTATAAGAGAGACTATATACCTGAAACGGGTTCTCCGGCTGTTCTTGTTTTACCCTCGGACAAAATTGTTACTTATCTGAACAACGAAGTCAACATACTGGGATCTTATTCCAAACCTGTTGATTACAACATGCTTGTGAAAAATGCGGGTTGTACAGATGATAAAGTCAGGATTATTTATACCGTTGAAAAAGGTGATTTCTTTCATAAGATTGCTTTAAAATACGGATGTACAATTGAAAATATAAAGGCCTGGAATAATATTGACAGCATGTCAATTGTTCCCGGTCAAAAGCTTACGATATGGGTGGATAAAAACTATCAGCAACCATAGATGCAGATTTGCCCCATCAGGGTATTGAAAAACCGTGCCTTGTTGGCAGACAAGTCCGTCGGGTTAAATGACCTTGAAATAATAGAATGATTAACTTAAGTTGCTATCTGTAGAAGTTATAATTAACAATAGATTTAAGAAAAATGATTAACGATTTAAGATCGTTATTCTTATTTCTTAAATCATATTAAGAATTTTATAACCGGTAACTTGAATTTTTTTATTAAAACATGTGATCATGAAAGGGATTCTGCCATTAATACTTGTTTTTCAGTTATTTTTTATATCATGCCGGTCTGATACAAAGCCTCTTTTGCCGGATATAGGGGGAAAACCGGGTGATGTCGCTGTGGTTATCAGTAAAGCTGACTGGGATGGGGCAATAGGGGAAGAATACCGGAAAATCTTCAACAGGCCTTTTGAAATGCTGCCTCAGTATGAACCCATTTATGACCTGAAGAACATCCCTTACGATGCTTTCAACGAACTTTTTCAAAGGCATCGGAATGTGATCTTTACGGAGATATCTTCACGTTATGGCAAGCCAAGAATGCTGGTTGAAAATGACCGTTATGCAAAATCGCAAATTCTCATACATTTACAGGCTCCGGATGATGATTCCTTCGTAAAACTGCTGTACGCCAGCCAGTACAAAATACTGGAATATCTTGAACAGACGGAAAGAAAAAGGTTGTTATATCTGCATGAGAAAATCAGGGATGAAAAAATACAGGCCAGGATACTGAAAAAGCATATTGTTATCCTTACAATTCCGCAGGGATACAGTATTGTCCGCGACTCAACGGATTTTACATGGATTAATCAGGAAATAGGGTCCATCATTCAGGGTATTGTAATCTATCATTATCCTTTTCGTGATTCAAGCGATTTTGCCTTCAGAAGACTGATTACTGTTCGTGACAGGTTCATGAAAAAATATATGCCCGGAGAAGTTGAAGGTATGTACATGACTACTGAAAAGGAATTTGAGCCGCAATACAGCGAATATTTGTTCAAAGGGAAAATACATGTGGCCGAGATGCGCGGATTGTGGAAGACAGAAAAGGGAATATCCATGGGAGGTCCTTTTATCAGTATTTCAACTGTAGATGAAAAAAACAACAGGGTTATAACCGTTGAAGGATTCGTTTATGCTGCAGGATACGATAAAAGGGAATACATGCGGCAGATGGAGGCCATACTGTATACCATGAAATTTCCGGAAACAGTGACAAGTGACGAGTGATCAGTGGCGAGTAGTGTGGGAGGAGGTCTTCTGGTCATGCGGTTGATTGGTCTGACAGTCATGAAGGAAAAGTAATCGGTATTCGGTAACCGGTAATCGGTGGTTTTGGGTTTGGTGATGTGAGGTTTTGATGTGTTGGAAGAATAACTTTGAAAATCTGACATCATAAATCGAAAATATGAGACTCAAAGATAAAGACGAAAAGACAGCGGGTAGAGAAGCATAATTAGTCTTATTCTGCCTGCGGCTTCAGTCTTACCTGTGCTGCTTATAACTCATTCCTGATCTTCTGTTATTATTTGTCTAAATTGTTAACTTTACACCTTTCATTTTTCAGTGATGTATAAAAAGCTTAATAACTTACGTTGCCATTTATAATAATTGTAATTAAAACAAATTTAAGATTAAAGATTAACGAATTATGTTTTATGAAGTTAAAAGCAAAAACAAGCTAATCAATACTTTACAAAATCAGATATGCTCTTCTTAAATCAAAAATCGTTATTCTTTATCCTTATATCGTATCAGAAGTTTTATAACTGGCAACCTGAATTTTAATAACTAACATGAAAGGCGATAAAATATTATTGGGGATAACCCAGGGTGATATTAACGGAATAGGCTATGAGGTTATAATCAAGGCTCTTTCTGACATCAGGATTTACGATTTTTGCATACCGGTGGTTTATGGTTCTCCAAAAGTAGCTGCTTATCACCGGAAGGCATTGAATCTTGAGAATTTTAATTTCAATACTGTAAGAGGCGTTGAGGAGGCTGCTCCCAAACGAGCCAGTATTATTAACTGTACTGACGATACTGTCAGGGTTGAGCTTGGGAAATCTACGCCTGTTGCCGGTGAGGCATCTTACAGGGCTTTGGAAGCTGCTGCTCAGGATCTTGCACAGAATAGGATAGATGTATTGGTGACAGCGCCCATTAACAAAGCAAATATTCAGTCGGACAAGTTCCAATATACTGGTCATACTGAATTTCTGGAATCGCAGTTTAATTCCGCCGGTGTATTGATGCTCATGATCAATGAGCTTTTCAGAATCGGGGTTGTGACTACGCATTTGCCTATTCACAAAATAAACGAGTATATTACGCGGGATTCGGTGTTGAACAAGTTAAGGATTCTGCATCGATCGCTTTTGGTGGATTTCCGTATCACCAGTCCCCGTATTGCTGTTCTTGGATTAAACCCTCATGCCGGCGATAACGGGCTTATCGGAGAAGAAGAACTGAAGGAGATCATTCCGGCCATTGATGCGGCCCGATCTGAAAATATCATGGTTTTCGGGCCTTTTCCTGCAGACGGGTTTTTTGGCAATGCCATGTATTTAAAGTTTGATGCTGTTCTTGCCATGTATCATGATCAGGGTCTTATACCTTTTAAGGCTCTTACCGTTGAGGGGGGCGTTAATTATACGGCCGGACTGCCTATTGTGCGCACATCACCTTCTCACGGAACAGCATTTGATATAGCCGGGAAAGGAGAAGCATCGCCTGATTCATTCAGAAAAGCAATATATATGGCTTGTGATATTTATAAAAACAGAAAGGAGTATACAGAAATCTCTGATAATCCTTTGAAATCAATTGATGTATCGGAAATATAAAAGGTCTGTTTTCACAGCCAACAAATCTGATTATTGAGGACCACAGGTACGGCATTTCATTTTTTCATCTATGTTTGAATATATCAACGGTAAACTCACTGAAAAGAATCCTGCTTACTGTATTATTGAAGCCGGCGGGATTGGTTATTTTATCAATATTTCGCTTACCACATACGGACAAATACAACATCAGAAAGATTGTAAATTGCTTTTGCACCAGGTAATACGTGAAGATGCTCATCTTTTGTTTGGTTTTTTTTCAGACAATGAAAGAGATTTATTCAGACAGCTTATCACGGTTTCCGGAATAGGGGCCAATACAGCCAGAATGATGTTATCATCGCTTAAGCCTGATGAATTGCGCAGTACCATCGCATCGGGGAATACAGGTGTTTTACAGGGCATTAAGGGTATAGGGCTGAAAACAGCGCAGCGGATCATTGTGGAACTCAGAGATAAAATAACAAAGGCGGCCCATCCGGAAGAAATATTAATGTTGCATGACAATACAATAAAAGATGAAGCGTTATCTGCTTTAGTAACGTTAGGTTTTTCAAAAAACCATGTTGAAAAAGTCATAGCAGGCATTCTGTTAACCGATAAATCCGTTACCCTGGAAGAATTAATAAAAAAGGCTTTAAAACAATTATAATCTTTAAAATTCCGGAGTGTTGCCCTACAGGTTCAGAAGAAATAGAAGTATTGCAGGATCATTAAAGTTTTTCAAAATTCCTGTTACCGGAACGTTTCTTTTCTTCGCTTTTGCAACAGTTGGCTTGGCACAGCTTACAGAAAATGACTCAATAGAACTGCAATATCCTTTTACTGATGATATCCGGTATCCGTTTTCTCATTCAGGTGTGGAATCTCCGTTGTTTCTGAGTAATCCATCTAATATTGAATCAAAGATTGTTTATGATCCGGAAACCAATCAATATGTTTTTTCCGAGACCATTGGCCGGATGAACTATCGTCCTCCCGTGTCAATGTCGCTTGATGAATATATTGAATATGATACCAAAACATCGATGAGCCATTTCTGGATTCAGAGAGCCCGGGAATCCACAGGTTCAAGGCCATCACCATTACTGGCCAGTTTTAAGCTGGGAGAGACATTTGACAAGATATTCGGAACCGATGCCATCAACATTGTACCCCAGGGTTCAGCTGAACTGATATTCGGTTACAACATTTCATATACCGAGAATCCTGCATTATCGGAGCGAAATCGTCGAAACGGGTCCTTTATTTTCAAAGAAAAGATACAGATGAACGTTACCGGTTCGATTGGTGATAAAATGCAGGTGGGTATCAATTATAATACCGAGGCTACCTTTGATTTTGAAAATAAAACGAAGCTTGAATATGCCGGGAAGGAAGATGAGATCATCAAGAAAATTGAAGCCGGCAATGTGTCGTTCAGTTTACCGGGGACCCTGATAACGGGCAGTCAGAGCCTTTTCGGACTGAAAGCTGACCTTCAGTTCGGAAAATTGTTTGTGAGCTCTGTCATCAGCCACCAGCGTGGACAATCACAGGTGGTGGAAGTTAAAGGGGGTGCCCAGGTCAATGAATTTGAAATTAATGTGGATGAATATGATGCCAACAGGCATTTCTTTCTTTCACACTTTTTCAGAGACAATTACAACAGCTGGATGGAGTCTCTTCCTTACGTCAATTCCGGCGTCAGGATCGAACAGATTGAAGTCTGGATAACGAACAAAACCAGTGAATTCGACAAGGACAACCGCAATATACTGGCCCTGATGGACCTTGGAGAAGGTTATGGTCCGGCAAATGAACCCAATTTTTTTGGTGATCTCCAGTTTATACAGCCACAGCCGTCTATGAACGGGCCCGTAAGCAATGATTTAAACGGGCTTTACGCCACCATTACAAACCAGTATGATGCCATCCGTGATTTTAAATCGATTGCTGAAAGCCTGAAGGGCCTTGAGCAATCATATGATTTTTACAGCGGTAAGGATTTTGAAAAAATTGAAAATGCCCGCAAGCTGAATGACAGGGAATATACCCTTAACCGTGAACTTGGGTATATTTCACTCAACACATCATTACGGTCTGACGAAGTGCTGGCTGTGGCTTTTGTTTATACATACAGGGGCAGGACATACAGGGTAGGCGAATTGTCAACCGACGGTGTAAGTGCGCCAAAGACATTGGTGGTAAAACTGTTGAAGGGAACCAGCCTGACACCAAAGCTGGGCACATGGGACCTGATGATGAAGAACGTTTATTCAATAGGTGCTTACCAGGTATCCCAGCAGGACTTTGTGCTGGATGTGCTTTACCGGAAAGACGAAACAGGAGTACCGGTTAATTTCATTTCCGAGAATGGTGCAGATTCTGCTTTTAACAACAAAATACTGCTGAAGGTCATGAATCTTGACAACCTCGATTCACGCAACGAGCCCAGTCCTGATGGCCGGTTTGACTTCGTGGAGGGTGTCACCATCATTGCCAGGGATGGCCGTGTATTCTTACCATTGCTTGAACCTTTCGGTGCTGATCTCAGAGAGAAGATCACAGGCGGTGATCCTACCAAAAATAAGATAGCCGACAAATATGTCTTTGAGGAACTCTACGATTCTACACAGACAAAAGCCCGGCTGATTGCCCGCAAGAACAAGTTTTTTCTGGCGGGTACTTACCAGTCCTCTTCAAGTTCTGAAATTCAGCTGAATGCTATGAACATACCCCGCGGATCGGTAAAAGTAACTGCCGGCGGTATTTCACTGGTTGAAGGCCAGGATTATACGGTTGATTACACCCTGGGCAGGGTTAAAATTCTGAACCAGGGATATATTGAATCGGGCACACCCCTGAAGGTATCTTTGGAAAACAATGCCCTGTTTAACCTGCAAACCAAAACATTGCTGGGCACGCACCTCGACTATAAGTTTTCTGATAATTTCGTAATCGGGGGTACTGTCATGAACCTCACAGAACGTCCGCTTACCCAGAAAGTCAATATGGGTGACGAACCTATTTCCAATACTATCTGGGGTTTAAACGCAAGCTACAGGACTGATTCGCGCCTGCTGACCACGCTGGTTGATAAACTGCCCTTAATAGAGACCAAGGAGGTTTCCTCGATATCGCTGGATGCCGAGTTTGCCCACCTGATACCCGGACAGGCAAAGGTCATAGGCAAAGGTGGTGTGGCCTATGTTGATGATTTTGAAGGCACGGAAACCACCATTGAGTTAAAGAGTTTTCCGGCCTGGTATCTGGCCAGCACACCGAGGAGGATCCCGGGCTCAGATCTCCTCAATGACCTGAGATATGGTTACCAGAGGGCCAAGCTGGCCTGGTATGTCATTGACCCGCTTTTTACAAGGAACACGTCTCAGACGCCAGATAATATTAATACAAAAGAAGAACAGAATAATCCATTTACAAGGGAAGTGCTTGAGACAGAGATCTATAAAAACCGTCAGAGCGGAACAGGCTTTGACAACCCGCTGACCATACTGAATCTTGCTTATTATCCGGACAGAAGGGGACCATATAATTACAATTTTACTGATATGAATGATGATGGCACCCTCCGGAATCCGGAAGATAAATGGGGTGGCATCATGCGGGAAATACAGATCAGTGATTTTGAAAATGCCAACGTGGAATATATTGAATTCTGGCTTATGAATCCGTTTGTGCAGGATTCACTGCATACCGGCGGAGATTTGTATTTTAACCTGGGTGAGATATCGGAAGATATTCTTAAGGACTCATGGAAAATGTTCGAGAACGGATTACCACCGACTGACTCCATTACGCTGATTGACAGCACTGTATGGGGAAGGGTACCCACGACACAGGCTATTATAAATGCATTTGATGCTGACCCTGATCACAGGGAACGGCAGGATGTCGGCCTTGACGGTTTGAATGATGATGAAGAAGTGTCTTTTTTTGATGATGTTTTTCTTTCCCGGCTTACGCCAGGCACACAGGCTTATGATGATGCCCTGGAAGATCCTTCGAATGACAATTTCATGTATTATCTGGATCCTGATTATGATGATGCAGATGCCGGTACTTTGAGCCGATACATGAATTATAACAACGTTGAGGGTAATTCTCCGACAACTGAACAGAGCGAAGGGGATTTCGCTGCTGCAAGCACATTGCCTACCACAGAGGATATTAACCGTGACAATACCCTGAATGAAAATGAGGCCTATTTTGAATATCACATGGATATCAGGCCTGACAAACTGAATTTCGAGAATCCTTACATTGCCGATATTATTGAAGGTGAGGGGGTGACCTGGTATTTGTTCAGGGTGCCTGTAAATGAATATGAAAGCAAGGTTGGCAATATTGATGATTTCAAATCAATACGGTTTATGAGGATGTACCTGACCGGTTTCCAGGATCCTGTCATCATGCGTTTTGCCGAATTGCACCTGGTAAGGTCTGAATGGAGGAAATACCAGTACGATGTTGCACAGGGCGGGCCATCGGTAACTGACCAGATTGAAAGCAGCCTCTTTGATGTTGCAGCTGTTAACATTGAAGAAAACTCCGGTAAATACCCGGTTAATTATGTTTTGCCTCCTGACATCAGCAGGATTATTGATCCCAGTCAGCCTCAGCTGACCGAATTGAACGAACAGGCCATTCTGCTTAAAGTAAAAAATCTGGCAGATGGTGATGCGCGTGTTGTCTTTAAAAACACCGATCTTGATTTCCGGCAATACAAAAAGCTGAGAATGTATGTTCATGCTGAAGGGATAGCTGGTGAAAACCTGCATGATTATGATATAACGGCCTTTTTACGGATTGGGTCCGACCAGGTTGATAATTACTATGAATACGAAGTTCCTTTAAAGCTGACACCCCATCGTACAGATTATAATAATGATTCGGATACGGACCGCGAGATCGTATGGCCTGAGGAAAACCTTTTTGAAATTGAACTTGATGAACTTGTAGAAATTAAGAAAGAAAGAGATCGGGCAGAACGGGATAATCCTTTTCTGTATGGTAAAACAAAAGTGTATCATAAGTTCAACGGAAATAAAAAGCTAAAAGTTAAAGGCACGCCAAACCTGGGAAATATCCGCACTGTTGTTCTGGGTATCCGTAATCCGGGCCGGACTGATAATCCTCGGCCCGATGACGGCCTGCCCAAATCGGTTGAAGTTTGGTTTAACGAACTCAGACTGACGGACTTTAATAACCGGGGCGGGTGGGCTGCCAATGCCCGTGTCCAGGCAAGACTTGCTGACCTTGGGACTGTTTCCATGGCTGGAGCTACCTCCAAACCCGGTTTTGGAAGCATTGAACAAAAAGTCGATCAGCGTAACCAGGAGGAGACAAACCAGTATGATATTTCCTCTAATATTGAGCTGGGTAAGCTCTTTCCGGAAAAGTCAAGGGTAAGTATACCGCTTTTTGTAGGAGCATCAAACACAACCATTAATCCTGAGTACTACCCGAAAGAGCCTGACAGGTTGCTTCACGAGGTTATTAATGAGGCTGAAAGCGAAGCTGAAAGGAAACAAATTAAGGAAATTTCACAGGATTACATTCAGCGAAACAGTATTAACCTTACGAATATCAGGGTTAATAAAGAACTGAAGAAATGGCGGATCTTTTCGCCTGCCAATTTTTCATTAAGTGCTGCCTATAATGAATCACGGGCCAGAAATTATAAAGTTGAAAGGAATAATATAATCCAGTATAAGCTTGGCTTCAATTATGTTTATAATGCACGTCCGAAAAGCATTACCCCGTTTTCCAAATCGAAATCATTGAAATCACCCTATTTACGGTTTGTAAAAGATTTTAATATTGCCCCGTACCCAAGCCGGTTTACTTTCAGAACAAATATGAACCGGGACTACAATGAAATTAAACTGCGCAACGTATATGATGACAGGCTTATCAAAATTGATTCAACAGTTACAAAAGATTTTATCTGGGACCGTTATTATGATCTGAACTGGGACCTTACCCGGTCTTTGAAATTTGACATCTCAGCATCGAATACTGCAAGAATTGATGAGATAGCCGGTGCCTATGACTGGTTCAGGGAAGGTGACCATGAGGAGTGGTCAAAGTCAGTCTGGAGCAGTATAATGAACGGCGGAAGGCCGGTAGCGTATAATCATAGTTTAAATGCCACCTACAATGTGCCCATCAATAAATTTCCCATATTAAGCTGGACTTCGTTATCATTGCGGTATAATGCCAAAGCACAGTGGAACCAGGGTCCTATTTTTACTGACGGACGCGATCTTGGTAATACAGTCAGCAATTCAAATACTATTCAGGTCAATTCGCAATTCAATCTCAACAACCTGTATTCGAAGGTTAAATATTTGAAGAAGCTGGATTCAAAATACGGCAGGGCCCGCAGACCCCAGGATGAAGAAAAACGATACAAAACAGTCGTTTACCAGAAGGACGGATTCTTCACAAGGGCCGGCACACCAAGAAGAATTTCGCATAAGTTAAAAACCCAGGATGTGGAGGTCAGGGTCACTGACCGGGAAGGCAGAAATGTAAAATTAGATGTTGAAATACTGGATGAAAACAGGATCGCTGTCACGGCCGATTCTGCCCTGAGCGGTCTGACCGTGGTGGTTGAGGGGAAAATCGAGGCCGGTATGAATCCATTTGTATATATTGGTGAAAACACAATACGTTTTCTCACCGGGTTGAAAAACATATCGGTTTCTTATTCCAGATCGGGAGCATCAATGGTCATGGGATATATGGCAGATCCGGATGTGTTTGGATTTACCACCTCAGGTTCATATAATGGTGCCCCTGGCTGGCCCTTTGTCATGGGATACCAGGATGAGGACATGGTGAGAGATTTCGCCATAAACGGTTGGCTGACAACAGATTCCACATTCAGCAATCCGTATACTTTAACAAAGAATGAAAACCTTAACATAAGGAGCACTTTTGAACCTTTCAGGGGATTCAGGATTGAATTATCTGCTCTGAGAACTTATTCCGAAAATACAAGTGAATATTTTTACCATGATGGAAGTTCACCATACGGAGGTTTTGATTTCGGAAACAGGATGAAAACAGGCAGTTTTTCCATTTCCATCATAAGTATTGGTACTGCCTTTGAGAAGCTCACAGAGGAAGACAATTATGAGTCGGTTTGTTTTAACCGGATGAAAGAATACCGGAAGAACATAACAGGCAGATTATATCAAAGGAGGCTTGATCAGAATGCTGTTGGTTATGGCGGGTCAATACAGCAAAATATTGAATCCGGTTATCAGGATGGTTACGGCTCTACATCTCCTGAAGTGCTTGTACCTGCTTTTCTCGCTGCTTATACCGGAACGGATCCTGACAGGATAAGCCTTGATCCTTTTCCCGGTTATTTTTCAATGATGCCTAACTGGAGGTTATCTCTTGACGGACTCACTAATTTTAAAGCCCTGAAATCATGGTTTAAATCCATAAACATTACCCATTCCTATCGATCAACATACAACATTAATTCATTTACAACAAATTTCCAGTTTGAGTCTGACGACAACGGAATCGGTATTATCAGGGATTATCAGAATAATTTCATTCCGGATCTTTTATTCAATGCTGTTTCAATAACTGAACAACTCAGCCCGCTTGCCGGACTTGACGTTACCTGGGTAAACAGTCTGATCACCCGGGTTGAAGTAAAAAAGACACGCACTCTGGCTCTGAGTCTGTCAAACAATCAGGTTACAGAATCAAGGAATAATGAATGGGTTATAGGAAGCGGATACCGTTTCAAGGAAGTCCCCCTGACATTTGGGGAGCGGTCATTTGAAAGTGATTTGAATGTCAGGATTGATATTTCTGTACGCGATAACAAAACAGTTATACGTAACCTGGTGCAGGTTACAGATCTGGAGAACAAAGCACAGGCAACAACAGGACAAAGAATCTTCAAGTTAAACTTTACAGCTGATTACGTGCTTACACCCCGGTTTAACGTTCAGCTTTTCTTTGACCGTACTTTGAATAAGCCTTACACGTCAAGGTCGTTTCTTACTGCTGACACCAATATAGGCTTCAGCCTGAGATTTGCTTTGTCACAGTAAAAATCTGTTGAAATCGCAAATCCTTTATCAGGAATTATTTTTACTTTTATCAACAATAACCAAAAAAATCATTGCTATGACTATACCCGATAATTTAAAGTATACCAAGGATCATGAATGGATCAGACCTGAAGGCACAATGGCTGTTGTGGGAATTACTGACTTTGCCCAGGGTGAACTGGGAGATATTGTTTTCGTTGAAATTGAAACCCTGGGAGAAAACCTTGAGAAGGAGGCAACATTTGGTACCATTGAAGCGGTAAAGACAGTATCTGATCTGTTTATGCCGGTTTCCGGCAAAGTTGTTGAAATAAACGAAGCCATCAATGACTCTCCCGAATTGGTGAACAAAGATCCTTATGGAAATGGATGGTTAATAAAAATTGAAATGGATTCACCCGATCAGCTCAACGAATTGTTTGATGCAAAAGGATATGAAAAACTTGTAAGTGCTTAATCGTATTGATTTTTTTATAATTTTGTCATTCTTTTTAGCAAATGCATTATATGCAGTATCGGTGAAAAACCGGTTTTTTAAAAGTTTGATTCATGAAGCCTATTATTCCACCAGTTGATAAAGATTTATTGATTAAGGAATTAGATGAAGAAAGATTCCTTCGCAAGACCAATAACGGGAATAATTTGCTTTATATCGTCACACAACAGGACTCTCCCAATGTCATGAAGGAAATCGGCAGGCTGAGGGAACTTACATTCAGGGCTGCAGGTGGTGGTACAGGAAAGGAAATGGATATTGATGGCTATGACACTATGCCAAATCCCTATAAACAGCTTGTTGTCTGGGATCCTTCAAGAAAAGAGATCCTGGGAGGATACCGTTATTTTATCTGTTCTGAAAGTGTTTATGATGAGGATGGCAACTGCAATCTGGCAACGGCAAGATTGTTTCGTTTCTCAAAGAAATTCCATGAAGAATACATGCCGCATATGATTGAGCTTGGGCGGTCATTTGTTCAGCCTGCGTATCAGTCAACCAACCGGAGCAGTAAGGGGATTTATGCACTGGATAACCTCTGGGACGGATTGGGTGCAATTTGGATGACCCATAAGCATATCAAATATTTCTTCGGTAAGGTGACCATGTACACCCATTATAATGTTGAAGCCCGTGATCTTATCCTGTATTTTATGGATAAGTATTTCGGTGACCGTGAACACCTGCTGGTCCCTTATGAACCCCTTATGCTGAAAACAGATAAAAAGGTGCTGGATTCAATTTTATGCGGAGAAACATATCAGGATAATTATAAATTGCTTTCGCAAAATGTCAGGGCAAGGGGTGAAGTGGTACCTCCGCTGATCAATGCCTATATGAGTTTATCGCCCACCATGAAGTGTTTTGGAACAGCCATGAATTATTCCTTTGGCCAGGTTGAAGAAACCGCTATTATGGTTACACTGAATGATATGTACGTTGAGAAATACGAAAGGCATATAAAGACTTTTATACCGAAGAATTAGACTACTTTTTATGTAGGGGGGATAAGTATACCAAGTCCTTCCAAGGGTAGATTTCAAATTTATCAGTAGGCTCTTATGTTCCGGCCTTCAATGAAATTGATGAAGGCACGGTTGACCACTTTATTGCCTCCCGGTGTCGGATAATCTCCGGTGAAATACCAATCGCCCAGGTGATTGGGGCAGGCGGCATGAAGATTTTCAATGGTCTGAAATACGATTTTCAAATCGGCCCTGATCTCCGGGGTTTTAAGCATCTGAGCAATTTTTTCCGAAATTTCAAGGGGTGAAAAAGGCCTGTATATGTCTTTCACATGGTTGATGATTTCTTCCTTGGGGAACAATTCCTGTGCTTTTGATTTTTTGTATACTTCGTTGATAATACCTTCATTCCCGCTACTCTTCAATAATTTAATGGCTGCTCTGAAAGCAATAAAATCACCCAGTTTGGCCATATCGATGCCATAACAATCAGGATAACGGATTTGAGGTGATGACGATACGATCACTATTTTTTTTGGATTCAGACGGTCAAGGATTCTGATAATGCTGTATTTCAACGTGGTACCACGGACAATGGAATCATCAATTATAACCAGGTTTTCAATTCCTTTTTCAATAGTACCATATGTAATATCATATACATGCCCGACAAGGTCATCCCTGCCCTTATCCTGGGCAATGAATGTCCTGAGTTTGATATCTTTAAGAGCCACTTTCTCTACTTTAGGATGTGACATAAGTATTTTGTCGAGTTCTTCTGCGGTAAGTTCATTTTTATGTTGAAGTATTTTTTTTCTCGTCTGCAAGATCATATTCTTTTCAATGCTTTTCATCATGCCGTAAAAAGCAGACTCCGCTGTATTTGGGATGAATGAAAAGACTGTTTTTTCAAGCTCCCCGTTGACCGCTTCGATAATCTGGGGTGTCAACAGTTCTCCCAGTTTTTTTCTCTCGTTATAAATATCAGCATCGCTTCCTCTTGAGAAATAAATTCTCTCAAATGAGCAGGCTTTTCTCTCGAAAGGGCCACGAATGTTTTCGATTTTTATACTGTTATTGTGCTTAATGATGACAGCCGATCCAGGAGGCACCTCGAAAATATCATCCGTGTTAACATTAAGAACTGTTTGAATGGGCGGCCTTTCGGAGGTAACAACCACAATTTCATCATTGTGATAATAGTAGGCAGGTCTGATACCCCAGGGATCACGCATCACAAAAGCATCTCCATGCCCCAGCAGTCCTGCGATCACATAACCGCCATCCCATTTTTTACTGCCTTCTTTTAATACATTTTCAACTTTCAGGTTTTCTGCAATCCTGGCGGATATTTCTTCATTACTGAGATTTTGTTTCTTGAACGCATCAAATTCGAGCTGTACTTCGCGGTCAAGAAAATGCCCCAGGTTTTCGAGCATGGTGACGGTATCGGAAAAATCACGCGGATGCTGGCCCAGTTCAACAAGGATATTGAACAATTCCTCTACATTGGTAAGGTTAAAATTCCCGGCCAGCACCAGATTACGGGTTTTCCAGTTGTTCTGTCGCATAACCGGATGTACCCTTTCTAAATCATTCAGACCATAGGTGCCGTATCGCAAATGGCCCAGCAGTATTTCACCGGAAAACGGAAGATTGTTTTTGCACCATAGGGGATCATCAATTAATTCAGGTGAACGTTCCTGTATTTTGTTGTATGTTTTATAGATTTTTTTAAAGATGTCATTAATGGCTGATTGTTTTACTGATCGCTGTCTGTCGAAATAACGGTTTCCGGGAACCATGCCAAGTTTTACAGAAACGATTCCGGCTCCATCCTGCCCACGGTTATGTTGTTTTTCCATGAGGAGGTACATTTTCTGCAGGCCGTACTTCCATGTACCATATTTCAGTTGATAGTATTCAAGAGGTTTAAGCAGCCTGACAAGTGCAATTCCGCATTCGTGCTTTATTTCGTCAGTCATGTCAGTGCCTGATATGTTTGTTCCTATTCAGGAAAGTTTATAATATCTTCCCTGATAAAGGCATCAGGGTAATCATATGCGATTTCATTAAGGAATTTAAGAGCACCACTGCGTGTCCGGAAATCTCCCACATAAACTTTAAAATAGGGATATTCAAATTTGATGTAACAGCTGACATCAGTGTATTTTGATACAAATTTTGCCCGTGTCAGCTCTGCTGTTTTTTTTGAATCCTGACCGGAGCCGAAATAAACAGATATACGATAACCCCTGATACCATTAAGTTTTGCCTGCTGACTGAGATGCACGTTAACCCTTGACCTGATGGCCGGATCCTGAATGATTTCTATTTTGCCATCTTTATCAGGTCTTTTTAAATAAGAAAAGGCATCAGTCTGATTTTGTGCCCTGGTGTGAAATGATAACAGGCAAAACGAAAACAACAGGTAAAAACAGTAACTTCTTTTCACATTTTGAATTTAAGGTTACAAAATTAAAAAAAAAGAACATAAAAATCAGATAAGAAGACACCCTGAAAGGTTATCGCCTTATCTGATCCTGGGCACATCGAGAACCTGGCTCTCGCTGACTTCAATTTTCCTTGATATCATAAAGGTTCTGACGCGTATATATCCTTTAACTTCGAGGTTGACCTTAGACTGGCGTGAAATTTTATAAAGTGTTGAAGCCCCGGAAAAAATATTGGCCAGTTTAAGACTCATGGGGACCCTGTACACCGAATCAGTCCGGGCCTCAATCCTGACATTATCAGTGCAATTCAGTGTTCCCAGAAAATCTCCGTTGGCAACGGTCTTCAAATTAACTTCCCTTATTTTAAAGTTAACGCCCGAAGGATTGTTGACATTCAGTCCGGCAGAGAAATAGACGATATTGTTTTCGAATCCCTGAAAAATGAAAGTATCAACACCTTTCAGCTCAATGTCATCGATGTTTTTGCATGAGCTGAGCATCAGCACGAAAGGGAGGACGATTATAAAGGATTTGAAGATTGAAGACATAAAAACCTATTATAGTTTGTTTTAAGCATAGGTTCAATATTATAAACTATTTTGCAAATTATATGCATAAGAATATATATATAATTTTATTATGAGATGAATGGTATACTTAAAAAACCCACCCCCGCCCCTCCAGGGAGGGGAATACCAACTTCTGTAAAGGAATTGACTTTCAAATCTGCCGGCAGGTCTGTCAATCAACAAATCAACAAATCATCAAATTTTCAATGCTATCAGGTCGCCGACTTCCGATGTTCCCATTCCCATTCTGCCGGCTGCCAGGTTTTTTATTTTTCCGGATGCAAGCGTATTGCTTACGGCTTCATCAATAGCTTTTGCAGCTTCATTTTCTCCAAGTGTTTCAAGCATCATACCTCCGGCACAAATGGCGGCAAGCGGATTAATGACATTCTTGCCTGTATACTTTGGGGCTGATCCACCCATAGGTTCGAACATAGATACGCCTTCGGGGTTGATATTGCCACCGGCAGCGATGCCCAGACCACCCTGTATCATAGCACCCAGATCAGTGATAATATCACCGAACAGGTTTTCGGTAACGATGACGTCATAAAATTCAGGTGATTTCACAAACCACATATTGCAGGCGTCAACATGATTATAATCTTGTTTAATATCAGGATATTGTTCATTTCCCATTTCGGAAAAAACACGGTGCCATAAATCACCGGCCCAGGTCAGCACGTTCATTTTATGCACCAGTGTCAGTTGTTTTCTTTTATTGCGTTTTCTGGTATATTCATAGGCATAACGAATACATCTTTCGACTACCGGACGGGAGTATACCATAACCTGCGTGGCAATTTCATGGGGCGTCCCCACCTGAACAGCACCGCCAAGGCCGGTATAAATGCCACCTGTGTTTTCACGAACAACAACAAAATCAATATCAGCAGGTCCCTTATCTTTGAGTGGTGTTTCAACACCGGGATAAAGCTTTACAGGGCGAAGATTTATGTACTGATCAAGCGCGAACCGCATCTTCAGCAGTATTCCAACCTCCAGGATTCCGGGTTTTACATCGGGGTGACCTATAGCGCCAAGAAATATGCTGTCAGTCTTGCGGACTTCCTCAATCACTGAATCTGGCAATGTTTCTCCTGTTTTCAGGTAACGTTCTCCTCCCAGGTCGTAGCTGGTGTAATTGATGGTAAAATTATACTTTGCTGCAGCAGCATCCAGTACTTTTATGCCTTCTCTCAAAACTTCCGGGCCTGTGCCATCTCCGGGAAGCAGGGCAATGTTATAGGTTTTTTTACTCATAGAAAATTTATTTGTTTATTTTGATTTACTTTTCGTTACAGTTTATTGTTTTCAATGATATTCAGCATTTTTATGGTTGCTTTTATGGCTGCCACGGTCTGGTCGGAGTCGAGTCCCCGGGTACGAAATTCGCGATCCATTTTCCATGTGATATCGGTTTGTACGAGGGCATCTGTTTTTCCACCGGGAGGAATTGACACAGCATAATCGACCAAAACCGGAAGCGGCTTTTTAAGCTTGTTGTATATTTTGCGAAGCGCTTTCATAAAAGCATCGTATTGACCATCACCATTTGATGTTTCTTCATAAACTTCGTCTTTTATTCTTATTTTCAGGGTAGCCACCGGTTTGAGCCCATGGGCTGTGGAAAGTGAAAAGTTCAGGATATCAATTTCTTCTTGTATGGCTTTACTCTGCAGGACATCGGAAATTATATAGGGCAGATCTTCCTGGGTTACTGCCTCCTTTTTGTCGCCCAGCTCAATAATGCGCTGGGTTACCTTTTTCATGGATTCTGCATCAAGTTCAATGCCCATCTCTTCGAGGTTTTTCTTAATATTTGCCTTGCCCGATGTTTTGCCCAGGGCATATATTCGTTTCCTGCCAAAACGTTCTGGCAGCAGGTCGTTATAGTAGAGCTGACTTTTTGTATCGCCGTCAGCATGAATGCCGCTTGTCTGGGTGAATACATTATCACCGATTACCGGTTTATTGGGAGGTATCCGTATTCCTGAAAATGATTCAACCATTTTGCTGACCAGGGTCAGTTTTTTTTCATTGACGTTCATGTTGTATTTGAAATGGTCTTTGACGACGGCAATAACACTTGAAAGGGGAACATTGCCGGCTCTTTCACCAAGACCATTGATGGTGGTATGAAGACATGAAATACCGGCTTTAATGGCTGAATATATATTGCCGGTTGCCAGGTCGTAGTCGTTATGGGCATGAAAATCAAATTCCTGATTGGGATACCGGTCCTTCATCTGTTTACAAAAATCATAGGTTTCATCAGGATTCAGGATGCCCAGGGTATCAGGAAGCATGATCCTGTTAATCTTGATTTTCCGGAGTGCATCTACCATATTGAACACGTAATCTTTTGAATTACGCATACCATTTGACCAGTCTTCAAGGTAGACGTTAACCACCAGTCCACTACCCATAGCATAATCAACAACCTGTTCTATATCTTTTATATGTTGTTCAGGTGTTTTACGCAACTGTTCCGTAACATGTCTGAGAGATCCTTTGGTAAGCAGGTTAAGCACTTTGGCTCCGGCTTTATGAATCCAGTCGACTGATATGGTATTGTCAACAAAACCCAGTACTTCAATTTTGTTGATCAGCTGGTGCCTGGCAGCCCAGGAAGTTATTTTTTTAACCGCCTCATATTCACCTTCAGAGACCCTGGCTGAAGCTATCTCTAATCTGTCTACCTTTACTTCCTCGAGCAAAAGTTTTGCTATACTTAACTTTTCCTCATCAGTGAAAGACACTCCTGAAGTCTGCTCCCCGTCGCGAAGGGTGGTATCCATTATGGTTATTTTCATTTTATATAATGATTTTTTATGATGAGAACCAAGAA
>JAFGTR010000122.1 GCA_016934055.1 Bacteroidales bacterium
ATGTTGGCATTGTTCAGAAAATAATACCTGGCCAGAAGTCCCCAAACCCCGTCGGTAAGCTGCAACGGATCGCGCGGATCGAGTTTGTCGAACCACATCAGCGGGCGCAGCATGGAGGCTGAACCAAAGTTTATCTTTTGCAAACCCAGCCGTAACTCAAATTGTCGTGTTGAATACCTGGCCCAAAGCCGGTATGGTTTTATCTTTCCGTCAGTATTTCCGGTATCGAAGGGATGAAAGCCAGCCATGCCGTTAATGTTTGCTGAGGCCTCGAAATCAATCTTGCCTTTTTTCGGTAGCTGAATGCTGTAATTCAGCTGGGGAATATACCGGCCCCCAAGGTAAATCGGCAATGTATTTCCCGGGTTGTAAAGCGCCCATGCTGACATCTGCCCTTTAAACTGCAGGCTGTCCTGCGCCATACCCCGGCATGAAGCGGAAGCAAAAAGTAAGATCAACCCTATTTCTCTGACCTTTGACATGGGATGTTTTAATCATGCGGAGAAAGCCCGTACATAAAAAAGTTAACGATCTCCATGATGAATTCCTGAGGGTTATGATATAATGCTGATAACTGCTTATCATTATATATCTCACCCAGTTTTTGTGCCATATAAAAATAAAATTCAGGTTTGATATCTTTACGGAACCAGCCCTTTTTCTGAGCCTTCCTGAAATCCTCCATAAGCACTGCCCAGGTATTCTTTGTTTTTTCTTCAATATAACTCGCCAGGCCCAACTCAGGACAATTATAAAAATCGGCCAGGAATTCCCGGCTGATATCGTTGGTTCCATCAAGTTTCAACCGGATCAGCTTTTTAATCTTCTCGGAAGATGAGGTATCTTCAGCCATGATATTTTTAAATACCTGTACAGCCTCATCAACCACATGGTCAAAAACCTTCTTGGCCAGCTCAAGCTTGTTGGGAAAAAACCGGTAAAATGTCATTTTGCTGACTCCCGCTTTTTTGCAGATTTCTTCAACCGACACACGCCGGAAACCGTGTTTCCAAAAAAGCGCCCGGGCGGTTTGAAGCAGATCAATGCATTTCCTGTTTTTAAGTTTATCTTCCATCAAAAAAAGACAATTTCTATTCAAATATACGAATTTTGTTTTATTTTACATATTTCGTATATTTATTTTTATATTGTATTGCTTCCTAACAGAAATTGTCTACTAAACAAGAGATTAACTTTTGGAACGCGAATGATTTCAATGGATAAACCTGAGATTCTTAAGAATGTTGAATTTACAATGATCAGCCCGGACAATATAATCGAAGGCTTTTACAACAGGGTGGTGTATAAAACAGGAATGGTCAGATACGGAAAGCTTGTGATGGAATGATACATGCTGAAAAACATGGTTATAGAAATCATGAACATGGAACACCGAATGTCGAATAACGAAGAAAATGTACTCGCTGTGTTATCTTCAGTATTCAGCGTTCGATGTACTCTCAATTGGTTGGGGCAGGCTTTGTTTGAAATTTGTCTTGATTTTTTATTAACAAGTCCCCCTTCGGGCCTGCCTGCCGTCAGGGATTTAGGGAGCTTCCATAAAACACAAATGGGAACCATTCATTACAAATAGTTCCCATTCCACATCCGAAAACCGTAGTTTTCTTCAGCGCCAGGTTACTGTTATTGTGGCCGGCTGCTCCTTCCGGTCAGAGACCGGTGGTTTGCAACCCCTGGCTTTCGGGTGATGCTTTTTAAGGCATCTCCTTCCGGCTGTCCGTTCGGTTTTTCCGAAGAGAAACCTTCCCGGACGAAGCGTCCTTCAGAACCTTGCAAGCTTGTTTCTCCGAAGATCCACAGTCTTGCACGATAAAACAATTACTGTCAGAGACAATTTTTGTTTTCAGAATTGTTGCTGAAACCGAGGTTCCGGCGAACTCTTCTGTCCTGAGACCCAACCGGTGAAAGAACGACAAGCGAACTTCAGAGGTCTGACGTCATTACAGGAGGTTAATCCTGTTATCCGTACTCCGGCCTTTTTTGATGTGCAGATCCGGAAACCTGGAAAACCAATTTGAAATTTCAGCTAAGAAATCCGCCTCAGTTTCACATCGCAAAGGCAGCCTTTTATCGCTCACCTGGTATACCAAATGTAAACAATGAATAAAAAGTGGCCAACTTTTCTTCCCCGGATTAATGAACCCGGTTTCAACCACAGTTATTAACAATTGTTGATAACGTAATACAACTTGTTTTCAACCCTCCGGCGCACATGCTCCTTTGCAGTCTATACCCTTGTAACGCCACCCGTCAATGCAAATTTCATCACCTCTCCCGGGGGGATATTCAGAGGCTTTATATGTTCTTTCGGAACGATGAACATCTCACCTGACCAGTTGTAAGAATGCGGGAATAACACGGCCACCTTATCCTTTACGCCCAGCTCTGACAGGTCTTCAGATGTAATAAACCCGACCTTCTCGAGTTCCGATACCATATTCACCTTCACCAGCACAGGCCGTGTGAACTTTTTCTTTTCGCCCACAAAAGCGTTGAAGAAATCCGTCAGGGCAGAATAAAGCATTTTTACAATGGGGGCCTTTTCAAATACCTTATCTACAAATTTGCCGATTGGCCTGAATAATATTGATTGGCCTATCCAGCCCAAAAGGGTTATTACGGTAAAAGTGATCAACAGTCCTATTCCCGGTATCTGAACATGGAAGATGCTGTCGAAATAGTTGCGTAAGGGACCATCAATTTTATCAAATACCCAGTATAAGATAAAAATTGTAAGGCCTGCCGGAGCCACAAACAACAGGCCCTGAAGAAAAAAACGGAATATCTTTTTCATATGAATATTGAATTATTAGTTTAAGAATTATCCGGATAAAAAATGACTGATAATTACCAAATCTCTGGGAAAAAAGGAATGAGTCAAAGGACAAAATAATACATATGCATAAACAATTTAACTGCATGTTCGATCATGAGAACATGAAAATTACAGATCAACAAATCAATAAACCCGACTGCCGTCGGGCAGGTCAACAGATCAATAATTCAGAAAATAATCCCCGGCAAAGATAATACGGAAACAGCAACCAACATCATGGGATAACAATAAGTGATCAGAATGCATCCTTAATATGATCAACAGATTGATAACCAGACCTTAGAATAATAGAAACAACATCAAAACGGATATTTGTTTCCATATTTTTCATAATGATGTAAGCTTCTGCAGCTTTCATCAGGTATTTCCGCTTTCTGAAGTCCACGGCTTCCTCAGGAGCACCAAACCAATCACTGCTGCGGGTCTTGACCTCAACAAAAACCAGGTCGGCTCCGTCAGCAGCAATGATGTCGACTTCCTTGTGGTGGAATCTCCAGTTTTTTTCCAGCAGAGAGTATCCTTTTTTTATCAGGTATTGCTGTGCTATGGTTTCTCCCCTTTTACCAAGGGCTGATCGGGCATTCATCTTATTAGCCGAAAATTTAGTTTGCATTCTTTCTCTTCAACATGCATGGTCACTTCCCTGCCCATGATCAGAGCCATATTGGGCCGGATATGTCCGGCCGGAAAACCAAACATCACCGGGAAATGATATTCCTCAACAGCATCATAAATGACATCGTTAGCTGTTTTGCGAAATCCCGAAACCGAAACTTTCATGCCCGTCATACCACCAACAATAAGACCGGAAAGGTTCTTCAGCTTGCCTCCTGTATTAAGGTTCATAATCATACGGTCGATGTGATACAGATATTCGCCAACATCTTCGATAAAAAGTATCTTGCCAGAAGTGTCAATATCAAGTTTTGTCCCGCGCATGCTGTATAACACTGATAAATTACCCCCGACCAGGATTCCGGAAGCCTCACCCTGACGGTTGTTTTTAACGGGTTTGATAACATAGCTGTTAAGATTCCCAAACAACGCGTTTTTTAATGATTCCAGTGAAGACAGGTCTTTTTTACCTTCGGTGATATGACGTGGCATAATGGCATGCAGACTTTCAGTATTCAGGGTTTTCTGTATTAATGTATGCATTACCGTTATATCACTGCATCCGATGATCCATTTCGGATTCCTGCTGAAACCGGAAAAATTCAGCCTGTCGATAATACGAATGGTGCCGTATCCTCCACGGGCGCATAAGACAGCTTTTACCGAAGGATCATCAAGCATTTGCTGAAAATCAGCAGCACGCTGGTCATCATTCCCTGCAAAAGAGTTCTTCCTGCGGTACAGGTTCTTCCCCAATTTGGCTTTCAATCCCCAGCTGTCCAGTATAGCCAGAAACCTTGCAAGTTCTTCTGCTTTAACGTAGCTGGCCGGGGCAACCAGACCAACCTTATCGCCGGTTTTTAACCACGGAGGGGTTGTCATAACGTCTTATTTACAGGTCAGGAAATTTGAATTACCGTTGTTTTAAATATCTTTGCCAAATTAATAAAAGTTGGTATCTTTTTATAAGAATGGCAAAAAACTATAAACGTTATTTAATTACTGCAGCATTACCCTATGCAAACGGTCCGGTTCATATTGGTCACCTGGCCGGTGTATATGTTCCTGCTGATATATACGTGCGCTATCTGCGGCTTAAAGGTGAAGATGTATTGTTCATCTGCGGTTCAGACGAACATGGTGTGCCAATTACGATAAAAGCCCGGCAGGAAAAGGTAAGTCCACAGGATATTGTCAATAAATATCACAACATCATAAAGAAATCATTTGAGGATTTTGGTATCTCTTTCAGTATTTATTCGCGGACAACATCAAAAATACACTATCAGACAGCTTCTGATTTTTTCAGAACCCTTTACGACAAAGGTGAGTTCATTGAGAAAACAACCAGTCAGTATTACGATGAGGAAGTCGGGCAATTTCTGGCCGATCGTTATATTATTGGTACATGCCCGCAGTGCGGCAATGATTCAGCCTATGGTGATCAATGTGAACGGTGCGGCACATCACTTAATCCAACTGACCTGATCAACCCCCGTTCGATGCTGAGTGGCAGTAAGCCCGTGATGAAAGATACCTTTCACTGGTTTCTGCCTCTTGACAAATATGAAAAAGACCTGAGGAAATGGATACTGGAAGACCATAAAGACTGGAAACCAAATGTTTACGGTCAGTGCAAATCATGGCTTGATGCCGGATTGCAGCCCCGCGCTGTGAGCCGTGATCTTGACTGGGGTATTCCGGTACCGGTTGACGGGGCAGAAGGAAAAGTACTTTATGTATGGTTTGACGCACCCATTGGTTACATCTCTGCCACCAGGGAACTGACTGAAGATTGGGAAAAATACTGGAAAAGTGATGACAGTCGCCTGATCCATTTTATTGGTAAAGATAACATCGTTTTTCATTGTATTATTTTCCCGGCTATGCTGAAAACCCATGGAGGATATGTTCTGCCAGATAATGTCCCGGCTAATGAATTTCTTAATCTCGAAGGCGATAAAATATCAACATCACGTAACTGGGCTGTATGGCTTCATGAATATCTCGAAGAATTCAAAGATAAGCAGGACGTTTTGCGTTATGTTCTTTGTGCCACCATGCCGGAAGCCCGAGATAATGATTTCACCTGGAAAGATTTTCAGGCCCGGAATAACAATGAGCTTGTTGCCATCCTTGGAAACTTTGTTAACCGCACCCTTGTGCTGACACAAAAATATTTTGAAGGTCGTGTGCCTGAACAAGGCAGTCTTGAAGAATATGACCGGCAGACCCTGACTGAAATCGGTAATCTCAAACAGGTCGTTGAGGAAAATCTTGAACAATTTCGTTTCAGGGAAGCCTTAAAAGCCGGCATGGACGTGGCCAGGCTTGGCAATAAATACCTTGCCGATACCGAACCCTGGAAGCTCATTAAAACTGATGCTGAAAGGGTAAAGACCATTCTTCATGTGTCCCTGCAGATATCAGCTAATCTGGCCATTATTATGGAGCCTTTCCTCCCGTTTACTACCGCTAAACTGGCAGATTATCTGAGTATTGAAAAGTTATGCTGGGAAGATGCAGGCCATACAAATCTGCTTAAGGCCGGTGATGTTTTAAAAAAACCCGGGCTTCTGTTTGAAAAAATTGAGGATGAAGTCATTGAAAAACAATTGAAGAAATTGCAAAAGATCCGTGAGCAAAAAAATGGCAAATCAATGCCTGATGTTAAACCACAAAAGGAAAATGTCAGCTATGACAATTTCTCGACAATGGATATCCGCACTGCCACTGTGCTTGAAGCTGCCAGAGTGCCAAAAACCGACAAACTGATGCAGTTAAGGCTGAACACCGGTATCGATGAAAGAACCGTTATCTCAGGTATTGCCGAATACTTTAAACCCGAAGACCTGGTGGGAAAACAGGTGTGCCTGCTGGCAAACCTCGAACCCAGGATGATTAAAGGTATCCCATCACACGGTATGATCCTTCTGGCTGAAGATGCTGATGGCCGGCTGGTTTTGGTAACCCCTGAAAACGGAGTTGCCAATGGTTCGGAAGTTAAATAAGGGGAAGCCCCAAAAATCCCCCCAGGTGGGGGACTTTCACGTTTCAAAAAGCCAACATAGCTCCCCTGCCGACATAATCCGTTTTCGTATACCGGTTTAAAATCACGGGTATGAATCCCCAGGGCAAGCTCTAGACCATTAAAACCGCCCCAAGGGGCGGGGTATTCAACCCTCCGACTTCGCCGGGATTGTTCGACTTACAGATTTCAGTTCGTAAAACTCCTGAAATCTGAGTCTCACGAATAAAACAATAATCCTCTATTAATGTATTAACTCCTCCACTTAGGGGAGGTTGGGAGGGGCTTCTTCCTACCTCTTCATCACCCAAAGCGGAAGATCAAGCTCACGGCGGAGTTTTCGCATTTCTGCTATCGCCGTCTCCCTTGAATCATATGATTGCAGGGTAACATAAAAGAATTCATCGTTTTTTCTGATAATCACCGGTGTGAATCCTTTTTTCTCCAGCTCGCTCTTGTGCCGGTCAGCATTGCCCGGTATAAGAAAGCTTCCGGCAATAATGCAGAATTCACCGCTGGCATAGGTCACAGCAGAAGGTGTAACCGCCTGTTCTGTTGAGACACCGTGAAAAGCAGACTGTTTAACAACTGCAGGTGTTTCACCCTCCGGTTGTGCTTTCTTTGACGGCTCCTCATAATACAAGGCTTTTTCCTTTGACGATCTTTCCGATAATTGCTGATTAATGGCCATGGCAAGCGTATCCTCATCAACCGTAACAGGCTGACCGAATACAATTCTGTCAGGATTTTCTTCATTTATCATAACGACAGGTTCAGGTTTCATGAATATGGGTTTCAGAAACCTGTCAAATAACCCTGTAAAATAAACAGCTCCGGCACCTATTAAAACGAAAGCAATAATAATGGCAGCCAGGGGAATTCTCACCTTTTTCTCGCTGACAGGAGGAACGACAGGAAGAGACATGGTTCGCCCCGGTGTTTCACGAGGTCTCGCGGCAGCCGGAATTTCAACAGGCGGCAATCCGAATGACTGAACATGAAAATTTTTATCAGCAAGGGGCTCAAATGAAAGATTCCCTTGCATACCTTTCACAATCCGGCCTACTTCTTTAATAAGGACAGTCCCTTTTCCCTGCAGTTCTTTTTTCAGGCTTTCAACATATTCACTGACAACCGACCTTGCCTCTTCTTCGGATAATTTATTCCTTTTGGCTACGCGGGATACGAGAAGACCGTTATCTGTAACCATAAGAGGATCAAACCTGATGCCCACAGAAGGTGGCTTCATTACATTATCATTTTTCCGGATTTCAGCCTGGTGATATTGAGTAACAAAACCTCCCAGTCCGGGTAGAATGACACCTTCATTCAAAAGTATCAGGTCTTTTATATCTGAAGCAAGATCCACAGCTAACTGATATTGAGTGTTAAATTAATAATCAGCAAATGTAATAAAAACTTAAGGACATAAATCTTTTAAACAGTCATGTTTGTTTTTATCAATTCCCATAAATATTTAATCATGGATGTTGCCTGTTATAAATTGTCACTATGATTTAAGAACGATAAGCCGGTGCTTGCATAGTATTATTTGTTTTACTTATATACAGGTGTTGAATGAAAACTTCGAAAATTGTACAATTATTATAATATTTTCAGGCAGCAACTTAAGTTAAAGATTTTCAATATCCCTATCCTTTCATTATATTCGCAATGTTTTCACATGCAAACATAATCAAAAAACCGGTAAGCTAAAATACAAGAAATGAAAAAGATCCAGATGGTTGACCTGCAAAGTCAATACCATAAAATCAAACCCGAAATTGACATCGCTATCCAACGTATCATCGACTCAGCTTCTTTTGTCAAAGGTCCAGAAGTTAAAGAATTTGAAAAAGAACTTGCCCGTTACATGGGTATCAGACATGTGACTGCCTGCGCCAACGGAACCGATGCCCTGCAGGTTGCCCTTATGGCTTTGAACCTTCGTCCGGGTGATGAAGTGATCACGCCTGATTTTACTTTTATTGCAACCGTTGAAGTTATTGCCTTGCTGGGCCTAAAACCGGTCCTTGTGGATGTCAACCCCGATGATTTTACCCTTAATATGGTATCCCTGAAAAAAGCTGTTAATGCAAAGACAAGGGTTATCATTCCGGTGCACCTGTTTGGTCAGTGTTCCAACATGGAGCAGATACTTTCACTGGCTCGCGAAAATGACCTGTACGTAATTGAAGATAATGCCCAGGCTATCGGTTCGGATTACCGGTTTAGCGATGGCTCAATCAATAAAGCAGGCACACTGGGCGATATCGGATGTACATCTTTCTTCCCTTCAAAGAACCTTGGTTGTTTTGGTGACGGAGGTGCTCTGTTTACAAACAATGATGAACTGGCTGATCAATTGTCGACCATCGTTAATCATGGTATGAAGGTGAGGTATTATCACGACATGGTGGGTATCAATTCACGCCTCGACACAATTCAGGCTGCCATATTGCGTGTCAAGCTCGGGTATCTTGATGATTACATAAAGGCAAGACAGAAGGCTGCCCTCTATTATGACAATGCCTTTAAGGAGTCGGAAGAAATCATCATTCCCGTAAGAAATTCATTCAGCACCCATGTATTTCATCAATATACCATTCGGTTGCGAAATAAGAACCGGGATGAACTAAGAGCATTCCTTCAGGCGAAAGACATTCCGGCCATGATCTATTATCCTGTACCACTCCACCGTCAGAAAGCATTTCAACACCTGGGTTTTCAGGATGAGGACTTCCCCGTAACCGAAGAATTATGCCGTACGGTATTGTCCTTACCCATGCATACTGAACTTGATGATGAACAATTGGATTATATTGTCTCGCACGTACTGGATTTTGTAAACGCTCACTGAAAAAATATGGAAAAGAATTATTTCGCTCACGCATCAGCCATCATAGATGAAGGATGTACAATAGGTAAGGGCAGCAAGATCTGGCATTTTACACATATTATGCCGGGTTGTGTCATCGGTGAACATTGTAACCTTGGTCAAAACGTAGTGGTAATGCCTGACGTCATTCTTGGCAATAATGTCAAGGTACAGAATAATGTTTCCATATACACCGGGGTTATCTGTGAAGATGATGTATTTCTGGGTCCTTCTATGGTCTTTACCAATGTGATCAATCCGCGAAGCACCGTTAACCGTAGGGAGCAATACATGAAAACCCTTGTAGAGAAAGGTGCTACTATTGGTGCTAATGCCACTATTGTCTGTGGTATTACCATCGGGCGGTATTCTTTCATTGGTGCCGGTGCCGTAGTCACCAAAGATGTTGTCCCATACGCCCTGGTAGTTGGCAATCCGGCGCGGCAGAAGGGATGGATGAGTGAATACGGGCATCGCCTGAACTTTGATGAAAAAGGCATGGCCGAATGTCCTGAAAGTCGCGATAAATATTTGTTGGAGCAAGGCAGGGTAAAAAAAATACAGTAATACCATAAAACAGCAATGAAACCATTAATATTAGTCACGGGAGGTACAGGATATATCGGTTCTCATACCGCAGTTGAACTCATACAGGACGGCTTTGAGGTTGTCATCATCGATAACCTGTCCAACTCCAGGATTGAGGTATTGGATGGCATAGAAGCTATTACAGGAGTAAGACCCTATTATGAGAATTTCAATCTTTGCGACTTCAAAAGGCTAAGGCAGTTTTGTGAGAAATATCACAGATTGGAGGCCATAATTCATTTTGCGGCTCTAAAAGCAGTAGGTGAATCCGTTGAAAAACCACTCGACTATTATCACAACAATTTTGAATCGTTGATCAACCTGTTGCAAATTATGGGCGAATATTCCTTACCAAATCTGGTTTTCTCATCATCATGCACAGTTTATGGTCAACCCGACAATTTACCCGTTACTGAAGATTCTCCCATAAAAAAAGCCAGTTCGCCTTACGGTAATACCAAACAGGTCTCAGAAGAAATCATACAGGATGCCATTGTGGCCAATAATACCATAAAAGCAATTTCACTGCGGTATTTTAATCCGATTGGCGCCCATCCCTCAGCCCACATTGGCGAACTGCCTTTGGGTATTCCCCTTAACCTGGTCCCTTATCTGACACAGACTGTGATCGGCAAACGGCCTGAACTGAGAGTCTTTGGAAACGACTATGAAACGCCTGACGGGACAGGCATACGCGATTATATATACGTTGTCGATCTTGCCCGGGCTCATGTTATAGCCATCAAACGGCTTTTAGAAGGCAAGAACCTGAAGTCTTATGAAGTTTTTAACCTGGGAACAGGCAAGGGCTGCTCTGTTCTTGAAATAATCAATGCCTTCGAAAAGGCTACGGGTGAAAAGGTCAACTATAAGTTTTACCCGCGCAGACCGGGTGATATTGCTGCCGTATATGCCGACACAACACTTGCCAACAGGGAACTGGGATGGAAAGCCGATACATCTCTCGAACAAACACTGTTCACAGCCTGGAATTGGGAAAAAGCAATCCGGCACAAATAATAAAAACTGTTTATGAAAAAAACCATTCTGATAACAGGGGGGGCAGGGTTTATCGGTTCGCATGTGGTGCGTCTTTTCGTCAACCTTTACCCTGATTACATGGTTGTGAATCTGGATAATCTCACCTATGCCGGCAACCTGGAAAATCTGAAAGATGTCGAGCCACGACCGAATTACAGGTTTGTAAAGGCTGATATTACCGACCAGGAAACCATACAACAGCTTTTCAGGGATTTCGACTTTGACGGCGTCATTCACCTGGCCGCCGAATCACATGTGGACAGGTCTATCACCAATCCGATGGCATTCATGCACACCAATGTCATCGGCACTGCCAACCTGCTGAATGCAGCCAGGGAAAACTGGAAGGACAGGTTCACAGACAGGATGTTTTACCATATTTCAACTGATGAAGTATACGGATCGCTTGAAAACGGAGGTTTTTTCACTGAAGAAACCGCCTATGATCCGCGAAGTCCTTATTCTGCATCCAAAGCCGGATCAGATCACCTGGTAAGAGCATATTTTAACACATACGGGTTACCTGTACTGTTATCAAATTGTTCGAATAATTACGGGCCTAATCAGTTTCCTGAAAAGCTCATTCCTCTTGCTATTAATAATATTCTGCATAAAAAGCCCATTCCGGTATACGGACAAGGAGAAAACATACGTGACTGGCTTTTTGTTGAAGATCATGCTGCTGCCATCAATGTCATCTTTCATAAAGGGAAGCCCGGAGAGACTTATAATATCGGCGGCAACAACGAATGGAAAAACATTGACCTCATCAGATTACTTTGCCGGATCATGGACAGAAAGCTTGACAGGGTGCAGGGTGAATCAGAAAAACTAATCACCTTTGTAAAAGACAGATCAGGCCACGATCTCCGTTATGCGATCGATGCCGCAAAACTGAAAAAAGATCTGGGCTGGGAACCTTCATTAACATTTGAACAGGGAATTGAAAAAACCGTCGACTGGTACCTGGAAAACAGGGAATGGCTTCAACATGTGTTAACAGGCGATTACGAAAAGTATTATGAGAGGCAGTATGTGAAGAGATAAGAGCCCCCTAAATCCACCAAAGGGGGACTTCTCAACACACAAAATCTTCGAATTTCATAAATAGGGTATTTTGCATTTTTTAAATGGATCAGAAAACCGCAAACAACAAGCTCATTTCTCTGTAACAACATCAGCATCTTTTTACTCTTCCTCTTAGGATAAACCAGAGAGGACTTCACTCCTTCCCTTTGGGGAGGATGGGAGGGACTTCCTTACTCCACCGTCACCGACTTGGCCAGGTTACGGGGCTGATCAACATTGCATCCGCGCATCACGGCAATATGATAGGATACCAGTTGCAAGGGTATAACAGCCAGCAAGGGTGAAAAAATGTTATCGGTAACCGGTATTTCAAGAACATGATCAGCCATATTCTTTATGGTGGTTTCTCCTTCATTAACAACAGCTATGACAATGCCGTTCCGGGCTTTTACCTCCTGTATGTTGCTTATAATTTTTTCATATGAAGAATCCTTGGTGGCCAACACCACCACAGGCATTTTATGATCGATAAGGGCAATGGGACCATGCTTCATTTCGGCAGCCGGATAACCTTCAGCATGGATATAAGATATTTCCTTCAGTTTAAGGGCCCCCTCCAGAGCAACAGGAAAAAGATAACCACGCCCAAGATACAGGAAATTATTGGCCAGTTTATAGAGCGATGCAATATTTTTATACTTGTCATCTTGGGCAAGGATTTGTTCAATCTTTCCGGGTACCTCTGTAAGTGATTTTATGTATGAACGGTATTGCACATCGGTAAGGGTATTATTCTTTCTGCCAATCAGAATGGCCATCATGGCCAGCACAGTAACCTGTGCGGTGAATGCTTTCGTGGAAGCCACACCAATTTCCGGCCCGGCATGTGTGTAAACACCGGCATCAGTTTCGCGTGGGATGCTGGAACCAACAACATTACAAATACCCAATACCAGGGCTCCGCATTCCTTAGCCAGCTTAACGGCCGCAAGAGTATCGGCAGTTTCACCACTCTGGCTGATGGCTATGACAACATCATCCGGCTCAATAATGGGATGGCGGTAACGAAATTCCGAAGCATATTCCACCTCAACAGATATCCTTGCCAGGTCTTCAAAGAGATATTCTCCAACTAATCCGGCATGCCATGAGGTACCACAACCGATGATAATAATTCTTCTGGCCTTAACCAGGCGGTCAATGACATTATACAACCCCCCCAGGTGAAGTTCATTGAAATCAGCGCCAACCCGTCCACGAAAGGTGTCAAGAATTGACCGGGGCTGTTCGAAAATCTCCTTGAGCATGAAATGTTTATAACCTCCCTTGTCGATCTCCCCAATACCCAGGTCGAGCTGATGGATGCGCGGCGTCTGCGGGTCATTCTTCAGGGTTTTTAATACCAAACCTTCCTTTGAAATAATAGCAACATCATCATCGTTAAGATAAATCACACTTTTGGTATATTCAATAATGGGCGTGGCATCGGAGGCAAGGAAATACTCATTATTACCCACTCCAATAACCAGGGGGCTTCCTTTCCGGGCTGCTATGAGCTTATCAGGCTCATCAATGCAGGCAATAACCAGACCATAAGCCCCGATGACTTTGGATAAAGCCAGTCTGACAGCTATTTCAGCACTTGTATTACCCTGTTCATAAATATGCTCTATGAGGTTAACAAGAACTTCGGAATCCGTTTCACTCTGAAACTTAATGCCAGTTTCTGACAGTGTTTCCTTTAACCGGGCATAGTTTTCAATAATTCCATTATGAATAAGGACAAACTTGCCGTGAAAGGACTTATGCGGATGGGCATTGATATCATTGGGCTCTCCGTGTGTTGCCCACCGGGTGTGCCCCATGCCAATATTACCTGATACATCGTTCCCTGTTATATACTTTTCAAGGTCTGACACCTTACCCCTGCATTTGTATATCCTGGTCTTGCTGTTCACAAGAGCGATTCCTGCCGAGTCGTAACCACGATATTCAAGTCTCTTAAGACCGTTGATCAATACAGCATATGCATCACGGGGGCCTATGTAACCAACAATTCCGCACATAAATCTGTTTTTAAGACAATTTTAATAAACCCGTTATACCAAAATAATTTTCCTGAAAAATAGTATTTTTTGCATTCCGGAGCAAGTTATATAATAAACATATAACAATATCCTTATGCATCTGAAATAATGTTAAAGAGGGGTTAATAAAAAAATTGCGGATAATCACCCGGCATCTAGAATCTGATCATAAAAATCAGAATAAACATCTATGTAATTTTCTGAAGACTGATAGGTTAACATGGGTTTGCCAGATTTCTTAACATAACTGATAACATCAGCATTGACACTCTGACTTCCCAGAATAATCCCGTCAGACATATCAATGGCCAGCTGATATAAGTTAATGTAAGTAGGATTATCAATGATTGTAAGGTCTTTTTCAGGAATATCATCCTGGATCAGCTTTTTTCTTAATGCCTTGTTTAATGGTTTCGGAAATTCATTGTCGTAAATCGAAAGAATAATCCTGGAGTTTTTAAACAGGGGGTCATCATGATACACCTTTTTGATATATACCGGGAGTAATGATGAGAACCAACTGTGACAATGGATCAGACTGGGAGCCCATTGCAGCTTTTTTACCG
>JAFGTR010000123.1 GCA_016934055.1 Bacteroidales bacterium
CGCAAAGTCGCTAAGGCGCTAAGATTGTGTTGGATAAAAAGCACACCTTTTTATTCTATTTTTCTTTGCGTCTTTGCGCCTCTGCGAGAAATATCTTATATTCTCTTTGCGCCTCTGCGAGAACCTATCCTTTGCGACTTCACCCTCCTAAGGCTTTTTTCGCATGATGCCAAGGGCACATAAATAGCCCCCGTATATGGCCCCTGAAAAGCCGCCACCTGTTTTTCCCCAGGCAGAGGCGAAATGAAGATTGCCTGGTAATTTTGATGTATCAATTGTTTTCCGTGCGGGCGCTTGTGCAAAACCATAAACAGCGCCTTCCGGATTGAGCGTATATCTTCTGAGTGAATACGGGGTACCAACTTCACAATACGCAATGATGTTTTTAACGCCGGGAATCAGTCTTTCCAGTCTTTCCGTAAAGACTGAAGCCACCCTGTCCTTTTTGGCAAGATATGCTGCCCTGTCAAGATTTTCCCAGTCTTTCAGATAGTCAATGCAACACAGGGTGCCTACACTTTTACCCGGAGGGGCCAGTCCTGAGTCTACCTGGCTGTAATCGATAAAGGTGAAATTGCGTACATTAAAATCTTCGTGGTTATTCTTAAGGATATCCTTTTGTGACTTTATGGTGCTGTCATATACAAAGGTCGAATAATACCTGTGTCCTGATTCCTTTAAAGGTTTGCTGAATCCGAAATATACGGTAAGCAGGGAAGCCCCTGTTTGCTGATGTTTCAATTCATCTTTCAGCAAAAGGCCGTATTCTTCCGGGAGCAAGCTGATAAGATTCGGCATGGCGGTATTGGCAATGATTTCATCAGCCATGGCTTCCAGCACATCATTTTGCTTTTTCATATTTTGCTTATACAGAACACTGGTTATCTTTCCGTTTTCAGCACGAATACCTGTCACCAGGTGGTTCAGCAAAACCTCCCCGCCATGTTCCCTGATATAACCTGCCAGGTGGTCAGAAAGCTTTTGCGAACCGCCTTTGATAAAACTGGCACCGCCTGTAAAATAGCTTCCCTGGGAAACGGAGTAGTAAGAAAGAGACAAGGTATAGGGATCGTCATGAAAATAACCCAGGTTACCGAGCAAAACAAGTTTCAGGTCATCATTGTGAATGATGCTGTCAAGGAATTCTCCCAGGCTTTTTTCCTGCTGACCATCCTCAAATACCTTTTTTTTAGGTTTCAGTATCTGTGTAAAATATGCATTAATTCCCGCCGTTTCTTCAGGAAACAGTTTGGATAATCTTTCTGCTGCAATCACAGGATCATGCGGTATGGTTATATCAATCCGGTCGTTTGTAAACCTGTAGAATTCAGGAAGCGGCAGAAATTCAACACGACTGAAGACATCAAGATCGTTAAATATCTTCGTTTTCATATCCCCGGGCGAAGGACCGTACATCTCGTGCAATCCCACTTCAAGAACAAAGTCGCCCCTGTCAAAGGTAGTGGCATATCCCCCTGGCCTGTCGTGTTGTTCGATCACGAGCACCTTCTTTCCTTCCCTGGCCAGCTTGGCCCCTGCGGTCAGTCCGCCGAGCCCGGCGCCGATGATGATAATGTCGTATTTCATGAAGAAGTAGTTAAAAGTTAGCCGTCATTAGAATGTATTTCATATTGTCTTCGATCTTAGATCTTAGATCTTTGATCATTCAGGGATTGGATACCGTTTAAATTCCCGGGTCCGGTCAAAAAGATACCGGAATGTCATATAATTTTTCACCGGTACACAGCCCACGGCAATGAATATCTTTCTCATTTTCGGATTGAAATCCGCCACCCACGAAAATTCAATTTCAGTATAGTGAGGCTTTTTCCGGAAAACATGCTGCAGGTTATGAATAAAAGCTGATTCGATGCCCCGGTTCTGAAATCCGGGAACGACACCCATTAATAAACCCTTTGCCCGGGTCATTGTCTTTCGCTTTTTCAGCCACACGAATTTCAGCATGCTGAACAGGTTGAGTTTACCATTAAGATGTTTCAGTATCATGTTAAGATCAGGAAACATGAGATAGATCCCGATCGGCTTCCCTTCAAAATAAGCCAGCCAGATGAATTCCTCGTCTACAATAGGCTTTGCCTTTTTCAGTGTAGCCTTTATGTAAGCCGGTTCCAATGGTTCAAAATTCTGTTTGAAGGAAGCCCATGCTTCATTGAATGCTTCAGCAAAATCGTTTGTGAGTTTTTCTTCTTCTTTCCATGTGAAATGTCTGAATGTATATCCCGGCTGACTAAGTATCCGCTCAGCAATTCTTGTTAATCTTTCAGGCAGCGGTTTTGTGATATCAAGATGGAATCCTTCCATTTTGTAATACACCTGAAATCCATATGACTCAAACAGGCTTTGATAATAAGGAGGATTATAAGGTACATCAAAGGAGGGGTGTGTGAATCCGTTAACCAGCAGGCCCCAGTATTTATCTGTCTCACCGAAATTAACGGGTCCGTCCATGGCTTCCATGCCCTTTTCCTGCAACCAGTTCTTCGCTGCATCAAAAAGAAGGAATGCAGCCTCTTTATCATCGATACATTCAAAAAAGCCCATGCCGCCTGTAGGCTGTTCATATGAATCAGCAAGGTTAAAATCGATAAAAGCCGCTATCCGGCCGATCAGTTTTTTTTTATCCTTTGTCAGCACCCATCGTTCAACGACACCATGTTTGAAATAAGTGTTTTTCCTGGGATCAAATACCCCCCTGATATCGTTATCAAGCGGACATACCCAGGTTTTGTCATTTTTGTAAATAACCCTGGCCGTATCCAGAAACATCTGTTCAGTTCTGCGGTCAGTAACTTTATGGAGATTCATATTACTTTTTGTAGATCTGCGCAATAAGGTCTTTATATTTATTGTGGATATACTGGCGCCTGAGCTTTAAGGTTGGAGAAAGCTCACCTGTTGCCGGTGTCCACTCGTCATGAACCAGTTTGAAACGGTTCAGCCTTTCCGGTGGACTCAACCGTTTATTATAATTATCAATCTCAGTAGAAAAAAATGATTGAACATCAGGTTGCAGGATCAATTCCTTATTATCCTCATAAGCTAAATTTTTTGAAGTCTTCCAATCATCGAAATATTTAAAATTCGGTGAAATCAGGGCACTGGCAAACTTTTCATGTTCACCAATAACCATGATCTGATCGATAATGGGTGATTCTTTAAAAATATTCTCAATGATCTGAGGGGCAATGAATTTTCCGTTCGAGAGTTTGAATCTCTCCTTTTTTCTGTCTGTTACCATAAGGAATTTCCCGTCTTCTATATGCCCGATATCGCCTGTGTGGAACCATCCCTCTTCGTCAAATACCTGTTTTGTAAGCTCAGTATCCTTGTAATAGCCGGGGGTCACATTAGGCCCTTTGCACAGTATCTCCCCGTCATCAGCTATTTTAACCTGTACATCTTCAATGACACAGCCCACAGAACCCAGTTTAACACTCCCCTTTTCTGTCGTGTTAATGGTGATAATAGGAGAAGTCTCGGTGAGTCCGTACATGTTGATTATTTTAATCCCGGCTGCCCAGAACAGCCGTTCAAGCCTTGCCTGAAGGCTGGCTCCCCCACAGCCGACAATTCTTACATTGCCTCCAAGAGCCTGTCGCCATTTGCTGAATATCAGCTTATCCGCAATTTTCAGCTTCATCTCATACAGCCATCCGTTTTCGCCAAAAGGATTATATACAAAGCCAAGGTCAACGGCCCAGAAAAACAGCTTTTTCTTAAAACCATCCAGTTTATTGCCTTTTGAAATGATAGCGTCGTAAAACTTCTCAATGACCCTGGGAACAGCATCAAAACCGTCGGCTTTTATTTCAGCCAGGTTGGCCGCTATTGTCCCCATGTTTTCAGCATAATAAATACTGGTGCCACTGAATTGTGTCTGGTAATTGCCAAGCCTGCCCCCAACATGGCATAATGGTAATATGCTGAGATATTTATCTTCAGGTTTCAGTTTGAAGACTTTTGCCGCAGCCAGGAAATTGCTGACCATATTCCGGTGTGTCAGCATCACACCTTTGGCCTTGCCGGTGGTGCCTGATGTATAGATAAGTGAAGCAAAATCATCAGGCTGAATGGAAGCTTTAATGGTATCAACTGTCTGCCTGTGCTTTTCGGCGTTCGCTTTTCCAGCGTCGGTAATCTCTTTCCAGTTTTTCACGCCCTCCACCTCATCGAAGGAATAGATCTGAATGGGCTGACCGGAAGCAAAAACAGCCGGATTCAACACCTTATATAATTTTTTGTCTGATACCAGGATGAGTTTTGCCTCACTGTGTTTGATGATGTAAAGATATTCAAGGGCGCTCAGCGAGGTAAAGACAGGAACGTGGATCACCCCGGTCATGGCCATCCCCATATCGGCAAAATTCCATTCAGGCCGGTTGTTCGATACAGTAATAACCATATCTCCTCTTTTCAACCCGAGCTCAAGAAGACCATAACTGAAATTATGCGATATTTCAATATAATCGTCCGCACTGTATTTTACCCATACGCCATTTTGCCTGGCGCAAAGAGCATCTTCCTTATTTGGAAAGTGCTCCCTGTATCTGTCAAGCAGATCAAAGGTCCGTTCTGTATTCATGTTATTTTTTCAAATTAATCTCAGGAAAGATATAAAATTGTTTTCAATCCTGAAACATATGGCCACCGGATAATAACAGGATTACCTTCTGGTCTTTATGATTCAGGCCGGAATTCAAAGCTCCTGAAAGACTGCTCTAATTAGAAACTTAAAAAAAATGTTGTTGGTTTGCCGGCTTGTGAAAAAACGGATAAGCTGCCCTTATGTGAGCGCATGATCTTACGTGACAGGCTCAATCCTATCCCGGAACCGTTGTCTTTGGTGGTATAAAAAGGAACAAATATCTTGTCAGTTTCTTCAGGAGGAATGGCTTTTCCGTTGTTGGAAATGCTGATCTTAAGCCTACCCGATGCATTTTCTGCAACACGGATTACGATCTTTTTATGTTCCGTGTTTTTCAGCGCATCAACAGCATTATTGATGATGTTGATCATGACCTGGCTGAGCAGCTTTTCATCACCCAGCAATTTTTCATGATATCCCTTGTTTACAATACTGAAACGGATATTTTCTTCGTCCAGCCGGTTCTTCATTAACAACCGGATGGCATTCAGCCAATCATTGATAATTATGGGTTTAAAGACCGGATCCGGCACTTTTGTTAGTCTGCGGTAATCTTCCACAAAACGCATTAACCCTCTGCCTGTATTCTCAATGACTTCCAATCCGTTGATAATATTGTCAATGTGCTTATCCGTCACTTCCTGAACCGGTAACGGATTTTTATTCCTGATAAATATGCGTGAAAGAGTATTGCATAAGGAAGTGATCGGTGCTATGGAATTCATGATCTCATGCGTCATCACCCTGATAAGTTTCTGCCATGAGTCCAGTTCATTTTCCTCTATCTCGGCCCTTATATCGGAGACAGAATACAACCTGTAACGGTTCTCGCCAAAATTAAGCAGGGCAACCTTCAGGGAAAACAAACTGAGTTCAGTGCCATGAAGCACTTTAATGGTCCGGCTCTGACCCGGCATTATATGCATCAGCTGTTCGTATAATTCATGATTCTTTTGCTTCAGAAGGTCAATATGTGTGATATGAGGCAGTCCGATAAAATCAAGAGCCGAATCATTGATTTGTTCAATATAACCCTTCTCGTCAACAGCTAATAATCCGGTAGCCGATGATTTCAGCATCTCATGAAAAAATTTCTCATTGTGTGCGTTCTTTATTTTCATATCCGCAATATGCTGATTCAGGCGGTTAAAGCTCTGGTGCAGAGCACGCAATGATTTTGTTCGGATGTTTTCGGCATAATGAAGTGTGGTGTCATCATTGGTAACCGCGTCGAAAAAGAAAGCCACCTTACGGTTGACACCGTTCAGAAAATAGACAAGTTCAAAAAACGAAACCAGGACAGCCACCATCAGGGGTCCGGCCATTAGCCAGTTACGCTGGTATAAGACAAGTCCCAGTAAGGCTGTGACAAATGCAAAAATAATGAGACGGATGATGACTGACAGGTTAAAAGATCTATAAATCATACCGTTTGATTTTATTGTATAAAGTCTGGCGTGATATGCCCAGTTGATTGGCCACGGCAGTGTGCTTGCCCTTGTGTTTATCGAGGGCTGCCTCAATCATGTGCTTTTCCATTTCTTCGAGGGTGAAATAGCCAAATCCTGTTAATTTCCCGGCGGATTTAAACTCAAAATCATCAGGTTTAAGTGTTTCAGAATCACTGAGAATTACTGCTTTCTCAATGGTATGCCGCAACTCCCTTATATTGCCAGGCCAGGAATACCCGGTCATTTTTTTTAATGCCTGTGAACTGATCCTGAGCGATGGTTTGTGATATCGCTTTTCAAAGTATTTGAGGAAAACGCTGGCAAGCAGCTCAATATCGCCGTCCCTCTCCCTGAGGGGAGGGACCTCTATTAAAATAGTATTTATCCTGTATAATAAGTCTTCGCGGAATTTATGTTGTGTAATAAGCTGTTCCAGGTCACAGTTGGTGGCACATACCAGCCGTATGTCAACAGGGATGGGCTGATTTGATCCTACCGGCACAATAGTGCGGTTCTGCAGTGCGGATAAAAGCTTCGATTGCAGAGCGTGAGGCAGGTTGCCTATCTCATCAAGGAATAAAGTTCCCCTATGAGCCAGCTGAAATTTTCCGATGCGGTCTTCACGGGCATCTGTGAATGATCCCTTTTTATGCCCGAAAAGTTCGCTTTCGAAAAGGGTTTCAGGAATGGTTCCCATATCGACACTTACCAGTAATTCATTATGACGTCCCGATTTCCGGTGTATTTCATAAGCTACAAGTTCCTTGCCGGTGCCATTTTCACCCGTAATCAACACGTTGGCATCTGTTTTTGCCACTTTGGCAATAGTCTGCATCATGCTTAATATGCCCGGAGAAGATCCCAGTATACGTCTTTGCTCCTGGTTCAGCTCCCTTTTCATAAACTGTTCATGTTGTTTTAACTCTTCAACCCGGATGTTAGAACGTCTTAATTTTAAAGTGGCTTGCAATGTTGCCAGTAACTTTTCATTTTCCCAGGGCTTTAATATAAAATCAGCTGCCCCTTTTTTCAAGGCTTTTACAGCCAGCTCCACATCACCATACGCCGTGATCATGACCACTTCAGTTGCCGGCGATGCCTTCTTTATTTCGTCCAGCCAGAACAGGCCTTCATTCCCGGTATTGACCCCGGCAGAAAAATTCATATCCAGCAATACAATATCAAAATCATCACTTTTCAGCTTCTCCTGTATTAAATTAGGATTTGCAATGGTTACTACTGTTTCATAATCGAATTGCAACAGCATTTTGAGGGCGCTGAGCGCATTCCTGTTGTCATCAACGACGAGTATTTTACCGGTCTGCATAATGATTGTAATGAATAATGAATGAAACCGCAGAAAGAAATAAAAACCTCCGGACTTTTCCTGTTCTTCCCGTTAAATTTCTCTTTTCAAAGGTAAAGAACTTCAATAACAGCTTACAGAAAGTGTCTAAAAATTTTACATACCAATACAATTTTTTTACAGTTTATTCAGGGATTTCTTCATAAGATACTGTATATGTACATGTTAATACACTGGCATCCTTTTTGATTTCAGATGCGGAAAACAACCTCAAATTTTATCAGGGAGTACCAGTAACTTTAATCTGAATTAAGCTATTCATGCAATGATAAAAACAATTGATCTCACCAGGACATTCCGTACAGATGAAGTAGAAACGACAGCTCTGAATAAAGTTAACCTGGTGGTTAATAAAGGTGAATTCGTTGCCGTCATGGGTCCTTCAGGATGCGGAAAATCCACGCTGCTGAATATTGTCGGACTTATTGACAATCTATCAGAAGGTCAGTATTTCTTTAACGGACACGATGTATCCCGGCTCAGGGAAGGCCAGCGCACCGATATGCGAAAAGGAAATATCGGTTTCGTTTTTCAAAGCTTCAACCTCATTGATGAGCTGAATGTCTTTGAAAATGTAGAGCTTCCACTGGTTTACATGAGGGTAAGGGAATCAGAGCGCAAAAAAGGGTCGAAACTATTTTGGAAAGAATGAAGATCGGCCATCGCCGGAAGCATTTCCCCCAGCAGCTTTCCGGTGGCCAGCAGCAGCGTGTGGCCATTGCCCGGGCTGTGATAGCTGGGCCCAAGCTTATCCTGGCTGACGAACCTACCGGTAACCTGGATTCGAAAAACGGACTTGAAGTCATGAATTTGTTATCTGAGCTGAATAAAGAAGGGACAACCATTGTTATGGTCACGCACTCCGAAAGGGATTCAGGCTATGCGCATCGTCTGGTTAACCTTTTTGACGGAAAGATCATTACCGAGGAAATGAAGAGGAGTATGGAAGTGATAATTCAGGATGCAGATGGTTTTCAGCTATGACCCTATTGATTGAGGGAATACTATGATTTTGAAAATAAAGAATCAAAGATTATCATGAAACCCGGGAATTTCATCAAAGAATTCAGGAACAACCTCCCGATAACGCTTATCAACGTATTCGGATATTCCATTGCCTTGTCAGCCTGTTTGATCATTGGTCTTTATGTATATTATCAATTTACGTTCGACCGTTTCCATGAAAAGTCAGACAGGATTTACCGCTTAAATTATATCCAGAATCAGAAAAACACGAATAATGCAACTACTAATCACCATTGGTTTGAGGTTTTACCAGCAGAGATGCCCGGGATTGAAAAAGTTGCACGGTTTGGCTGGAACACAGAGGCTGACATTGAACTCAACAAAATGCATTTCAAGGCAAATGGTGCTTTTGGAGACAAAGAGCTGTTCGACGTTTTTTCCTTCCTGGTTCTGCACAAGGAGAATGATAACTTTTTTGAGAAGCCGAACAGCATTGCATTATCCAGGTCATTGTCAACCAAACTATTTGGCCATGAACCCTCCCTTGGGAAAACCCTCACACTCAATTACCGTGACCAATACACGGTGACGGCGGTTTTTGAAAATATTCCCTCCAACTCATCCGTGCAATTCGAATACCTGACCAGTGCAAACGATTTGCTGGAAAATGCCGGAGAGTATATGAGAAATCACTGGCTGTGGTGGATGTGGAGGACCTTTGTCCTGGTCAGCGATGAATCCGTAGCGAAAGATTTCAGCAAAAATATGAAATTACTCCAGCGGAAATACATCAATGATTGGCATGCAGAATCACATGATTACTATTTGCAGCCACTGGAAAGAATACACCTGTTCAGATCTTCAATTGCCGGAAGCTTCGATTCCGATATCAGCCTTGTGCTGATTTATATTTTATGTTCAGCCGGCTTGCTGATACTGGTTATTTCCTGTATAAACTTCATAAACCTGTCAGTTGCAGGCTTTGAGGCAAGGAAACGATCAGTATCCATAAAGAAGATCATAGGTGCAAGCCGTGGCTACCTGTTCAGGCAATATATTGCTTATTCGTTGTTTTTAACTTATTTATGCGTTCTTACCGGTGTCATTATTGCCCTGTATGTTATTCCGGTCTTAAAATCACACGGTATCACAGGAATTGACATTCCTTATGAAAACCCGATTTTCTGGATGATCCTGTTGGCTTTTGGTTTTGGCACCGGTCTGCTTTCAGGTCTGTATCCGGCCGGCTATATCAGTAAAACCCTGGCTGTTTCAACCAGTGATATGATAAAATCACGGTCAGTATTCCGCAACAGTCTGATAACAATACAGTTTTCAATTACGATGATTCTTTTAACAGCCGTCATCATCATAAAAAAACAGTTAAATGAAGGTATCAAAGGCGATTTAGGATATAACTTTTCCTCCTTGATAAGTTTCAGGGGAACGGAAGACATCCAAAAACATTACAACGCCGTGCACAATGAGCTCAGGAAAATGCCCGGTGTTATTGCCACCACATCCTGTGAGTTTCGATTGCCTGGGTATTTAGGCAATTACTGGCCTGTCCAGCCCGAAGGAAGCGAAGTGAAGTTTGACATCTTTCACACCCAGGTTGCATCCAATTTCTTTGAAGTGCTGAAAATTCCCTTAAAAGCCAGGCTCGGTGAACTAAGAGAAGATACGGCACGAACATCGGATCGTGCCGTAATAAACAGCGAAGCAATGAGACAATTCAACATGGGTGAAGCTATTTTAGGCAAAACCTACGAACTGGGCGAAACCAGGATCGTAGTCGCCGCCATTGCAGATGACTTTCACATCGGCTCCATGCACGACCTGATTAAACCCATTCAGTATGCCATTGAAGAAGAAAACATGCAACATATCATACGCCTTGAAAGTACTGACCAGGAGAAGACCATTGCAGCAATCCGGCAAATCTGGGAACAATTTGAGCCGCTCCAGCCTTTCAGCTTTCATTATGTTGATGATCTTATTTCAGAACAATATAGCAAAGAGAAGTCGCTCCTGAAAATATTCAATTTATTTTTTGCCCTGGCCATGGTCATCTCCCTGGTGGGTTTGTTTGGTCTGGTTCAGCTTTTACTGCGTTTCAGGGTTAAAGAAATAGGGATAAGGAAGGTCAACGGGGCCCGGGTTTTTGAAATCATGATCCTGCTTTACAAAGATTTCCTCAGATGGGTAGCCATTGCCTTTGTCATCGCCAGTCCCATTGCCTGGTATGCACTTCACAAATGGCTCCAAAGCTTTGCCTATAAAACTGAGCTGAGCTGGTGGGTATTTGCAGCAGCAGGGATGATGGCGATGGCAGTGGCATTGCTTACCGTCAGCCTGCAAAGCTGGCGGGCGGCGACACGGAACCCGGTCGAAGCGCTGAGATACGAGTAGGGAGAAGAGCAGAGATCCCGATGCATTTTTCGTAAGTTTTTGAGGTACGAAAAAACAACAGAAAAAGCAATCGGGATGGAGGCATTGCGGTATGAATAGTCTGAACTCCCGCTATGGCGGGACAAGTAATGATTAAGCTGATTCAATGATTATTATGATTATAAAGCTACATTATCAAAAACCCTTATAAAATCAGGCAAAAAATTATTTATAAGATACTTATTATAAGCACAAAATGAAAAGGTTTCTCAAAACAATGTTCAGGAATATCAGGCGAAATGCTCTTTTTTCTGCCATTAACCTTTCAGGGCTGGTTCTGGGCTTCGTATGCATTATCATCATCACGGTTTGGATCAAGACCGAACTGAGCTATGACAGGTTTCATGAGAACAGCGGCATTATTTATCGTGTACACAGGTATTTTTATGATGCGAATGGTGCGGAGAACCTCCATTTATCAAATGTCGCCCCGGTTATTGCACCCTTGCTCCAGAATGATTTTCACGAAATTCAAAACATTGCCCGGGTTGCTCATACCGGAATGGTTTTTTCGCTGGGAAGCCGGAAAATGCAGGAGAACAAAGTATGTTTTGCCGATCCTGCTGTTCTGAATATTTTTACATTCGAAGGTTTGCCCTCTGATAAAAATCTGCTCGTAAGGCCACTTACGGCCATTATTTCCGATGCGGTTGCTGATAAATACTTCCCTGGGCAGGATGCCATTGGCCAATCACTTGAATTCAAAGACCCACGGGGTGAAAAATATTTCCTGGAAATTACCGGTGTATTTAAGAGATGGCATAAAATCAGTCATTTTAACCCTGATTTTTTTATTTCCTTCAGTACCCTGGAAGCAGCGGTTGGCCCGGATGAGTTGAAAGACTGGGGCAGCAATAACTATGAGACTTTTGCCCTTATTCCCAATGTTCCGGCCGATATGGATGAAAAGCTTGATGCATTCATTGACAACCACCTGGAAAATGGCACCAAATGGACAAAGATAAGGCTTGAAAAGCTGACAGATATCCACTTTAACTGGCACAGCAACCGATCCTATATCTATATTCTCACGTCCATAGCCCTGCTGATATTGATCCTCGCCAGTATCAACACCATGAATCTGAATGCAGCCATGTACTCGAAGCAACTTAAGGATATCAGAATAAAAAAGATCATCGGGGCTTCACGAAAAGCCTTAATCGTACAATTATTGGCTGAGTCGGTTCTGTTTTGCTTCATCGCACTTATCATTGCAGTGTATATAGCTTCAGTTGCCCTGCCGATGTTTAATAAAACCCTGAATAACACGCTTGAATTTAAAATCCTGAAAAACACTGAACTGATCACGGGTTTTATAGTTCTGTCCCTTCTAACCGGCATTTTTTGCGGCATTTATCCTGCCCTTATGCTGTTAACCAACCAGCGGGGGAATGCTATTACTGCTGACATCAATAAAGTCGGGAAAATGTCCTTTCGGAACGGACTTGTCGTGTTTCAATTCGTTGTTTCGATTGCGCTGATCATATCCTTCTTTATGGTCTCAAAGCAATTAAATTTCATTCGGAATAAAGCGCTGGGACTCGAAAAAGAAAATATTGTCGTGATTCCGGCCACCCCTCTTTTAATTCAAAAACTCGATGGTTTCAAACAGCAATTGTCAGGCAATCCCAATATTACAGGGGTATCTGCATCAAAACGGGTGCCTTCCGATGGACTTTGGGACTGCAGCGGCGCCAGGATCATTTCCGGCAATACTTCAACACCTTTGGGATTCAGATTGGCCAATGTACGGATTGATGAGCAGTTTATTCCTGCTTATAAAATCAAACTCTTAGCAGGCCGTAATTTTCGTGAGAATATTTCCAATGACTTTGGTTACATAATCAATGCATCAGCTGTCAAAAAAATCGGATGGACATCCCCTGAAGAGGCACTCGGACAGATCATTGAATATGGCGGTCGTAAAGGAAACGTTATCGGCATAGTTGAGGATTTCCACTATGAATCACTGCATAATCCGATCAGTCCCATCATCATGTATTATGACCCATCGGACTTCAACCTGGTATCGATAAGGATTGCTCCCGTCCAAAGAAACAGGACCCTGTCATTCATTGAAAAAACCTGGCAGGAATATAACAATGTGGATTACGCCTTTTCTTATGAATATTTGACTGATCGCTACAGAAATCTGTACAAGTCTGAAGAAAACATCAGGACCATTTTCGTCTATTGTATGATTCTTGCCATTTCAATAGCCATCCTGGGTCTGATAGGATTATCCGTGTTTCTTACGGAACGCCGCACCAAAGAAATCGGCATTCGTAAAGTTAACGGAGCTCGGATATTTGAAATACTGGCCATGCTGAATAAAGATTTTTTAAAAGGAGTAGCCATTGCCTTTGTCATCGCCTGCCCCATAGCGTGGTATGCCATGCACAGATGGCTGCAGAACTTTGCCTACCGCACAATCCAAAGCTGGTGGGTTTTTGCAGCAGCAGGGGCCATAGCAATAGTTATCGCATTGCTCACTGTGAGCTGGCAGAGCTGGCGGGCTGCGACGAGAAATCCGGTCGAAGCATTGAGGTACGAGTAGTACCGAAATGCGGAGATCCCGATGCATTTTTCGTAAGTTTTTGAGGTACGAAAAAACAACAGAAAAAGCAATCGGGATTGAGGCGCTGAGGTATGAGTAGTCTGAACCTGCCTGACGGCAGGCAGGCTATGATTAAGCTGATTAAATGAAGACTATGAATTTAAAACAGGAAAAATTAAAGCCTGCCTGCCGTCAGGCAGGTTCAAGACAATGATCACACTAAAAAACATCTACAAGTACTACGATTCAAAATTCCAGCGGAATTTTATTTTAAAGGACATCGACCTCGAAGTGGCCGAAGGTGAATTCATCTCGGTCATGGGCCCCAGTGGTGCAGGAAAATCCACCCTGCTGAATATCATCGGATTGCTCGATGATCCGTCAGAGGGTGAATACTACCTTATGGAAAAACCGGTTCATAACCTGAAAGAAAAACAGAAAACCGAATACCACAGGAGCCATATCGGTTTCATATTCCAGGCCTTTCATCTCATTGATGAGCTGAATGTCTATGAGAACATCGAAACACCGTTGGTTTACCGGGGCATAAAAACCAAAGAACGACAGGCTATTGTGGCCGACATGCTCGACCGTTTCAACATCGTTGCAAAAAGTGACCTTTTCCCTCAACAGCTTTCCGGCGGACAGCAGCAGCTGGTAGGCATTGCCCGCGCCATTGCCGGAAAACCGAGATTATTGCTGGCCGACGAACCCACGGGGAACCTGCATTCCGAGCAGGGACGGAATATTATGGACCTGCTGAAAAAGCTCAACCGGGAAGGCATGACCATCATCCAGGTCACCCATAACCAGGAGTTTGCACGATATGCCAATCGGATTATAAGGTTGGAGGACGGGTTGATCAGATCTTGAACATTGATTTATATGATTAACTGAAGACTTTGATTTTTATGGTTCTGAAAATAAATCCCTATTTGTATGATACCCTATAAATTAAAAATAGCAATTCGTTTTTTTTCAAGGGCAAAGAGTTTTACCCTATTGAATATGGTGGGATTGGTTATTGGAATTTCGCTTTTTATACTGATTTCGATGCTGTTAAATTATGAATTATCATTTGACGGTTTTCATGTGAATAAAAATAAAATACTGCAGGTTTGCGAACAGGATCTCAAATCGGGGGAATCTCTCGCACATACAGGATTACCTCTGCCCTTAACCCTTAAAAATGACTTTCCGGAAGTAAAATATGTTGCAGGAGTATTGAAAATTCTTTACAGGGAAAGCAATATAAAATATCAGGATACAGAGTACTCAGGCTATACAGGGGCCTCGGTTGACCCTGATTTTTTCAACATTTTTCAATATGAGATAATTCTCGGAGATGTTCAGAACGTTTTAAAGGCACCTGATAATATTGCCGTGTCGAAATCGATGTCAACCAAAATCTTCGGCGACGAAAATCCCATTGGAAAAACGATTGCCCTAAGCAACTACAATTTTACCATCACTCAATTGTTCAAGGATATACCTGATAATTCATCGGTTAAATTTGACATTTTATTTTCCGAGAAGATTCGGGAAATCATTACACCGGATTATAAAGTTGCGTGGTGGAACGGCGGCATAAAAACTTATGTCATATTGCAAAACAATTCTTTAGTGGAGGATTTCAATGCTCATCTGAAAGAAATACCGGACAGGTATTATCCCGACTTTTTAAAGGGCCGAAGCACCTATTTTACCATTCCGTTTGCCAAAGCCCATTTTGATACTTCCATCCTGAACAGTGATCCTCCCGCCATTTCGCATGCTTATCTGCTGTTGCTGGGAAGCATCGCTTTTATTGTATTATTGATTGCCTGCGTGAATTATGTAAACCTTACCCTTGCCAGGGCATTTCAACTGAACATGGATGCAGGAATAAGGCGCATAGTCGGTGCCAGGTCACAGGAAATTATTAAACTTCAGGTGCTATATGCCTCTTTGAGCATCTTTGCCGCATTGCTGATATCCATTCCGGTCAGTCTTTTAGGTTTACCGTATTTCGAGCAACTGGCAGAGCGTCCGCTTGCCGGACAGATTTATAATCCGTATGTATGGCTGTTCGCCCTTGGTGCATCAGCTGTTATTGTGATGATATCCGGATTTATTCCCGGTAAGATATTCTCTAAAATAAATCCCGCCCTGATCATTAAAAGCAAAGGCGCCTTTATAAAGACTTATAAAGAAGTGCATAACGGTTTGCTGATTTTTCAGTTCTCGTTGACGATTGCACTTATTATTTCACAGTTTTTCATAGTCAAACAAATATCCTTTATGCAGAATGCAGACCTGGGATTTGACAATAACAACCTGCTTTCTGTTAATTTAGGCAATATCGATGCCGGATATGAAGAAAGATATGCGAAAAGCAGGTTATATAAAGAAGAACTCGAAAAGATAGGTGCACAGGCCGGATTCTCAACAGGAACGATCACCGAAAACATACCCGGTTATTATTACCAGAATTCATTCACTGTAAATCCTGTTGATGCTGCCGTTGATGAATGCCTGGTTATTTCAACTGCTGTTGATAAAGATTACTGCAGCGTATTTGGAGTGAACATCATTAAAGGACGTTTTTTTTCTGACGAATACAGTACCGACAGGCATTCCTTTATCATCAATGAAACGGCAATGAAGAAATTCGGATGGAAAGATATTGAAGGGAAATTTTTAAAACTGGGTCATGAAAGTAAAAAATATCCGGTGGTCGGTGTTATGAAAGATATTCATATAACGACACTGAAGCAGGAAGTATCTCCCATGTTGTACCGTTTCGGACAACACAATAATTTTCCGGCCTTTCTGACCTTCAGGGTTACACCCGGGAATGCCGGCAAAGCCGTAGCACTTTTGAAAAAAGAATGGTCAGCCTTTTTCCCCGAAATACCCTTTGATTACTTAGATGTTAAAGAGACCTATTATAAAAACTATGAGGAGGAATACCGGTTATCGAAGATAGTGGGCATTTTTGCAGTACTTGCCATTATCCTGTCGCTTTTCGGCTTGTTGGGTCTGATCATATTTTATGCCGAAAGTCGTACCAAGGAAATAGGCATCCGCAAAGTAAACGGTGCACGTGTTGCAGAAGTTATGACCATGCTCAATCTTGAATTCATCAAATGGGTGGCCATTGCCTTTGTCATCGCCTGTCCCATTGCCTGGTATGCCATGCACAAATGGCTTCAAAGCTTTGCCTATAAAACCGGATTAAGCTGGTGGGTATTTTTATCGGCAGGAATGATGGCAATGGCAGTGGCTTTACTTACGGTCAGCTGGCAAAGCTGGCGGGCGGCAACGCGAAACCCGGTCGAAGCATTGAGGTACGAGTAGTCTGAACATTGATTTATCTGATTTTTGTGATGAGCATGATTAAAATAATCTGTTACAATATTCGCAGCTTATCATAATAATCACATAAATTAAAGCCTGCCTGCCCTGCCTCCGGCAGGTAGACCTTCAGACTGGCTCAGATCTTTTCATAGTCCATCAATTAATCTTATAAATCATAACTTGTTCCGTCATAGCGGGAGTTCAGGACAATAACAATCAAAGTCTATCATAAAATCAGACGAATCATTGTTCAGACAACATTAAAGTCTATCGAAAAATAATCAAAAAATTTGCAATAAATAAAAAAACGTTTATCTTATAAGCAGCATTTTTGATTAGTAAATAATCATCAACCCCTAAAAAACTCAATTATGGAAAAAGTGATAGCATGCTGTGGTCTGAATTGTGCTACATGTGATGCAAGGATCGCAACCCTTCAGAACAATGATGATCTCAGAAGAGCAACAGCTGAAAAATGGCAAAAGATGTACAATGCACCTGGCATCACAGCCGAATCAGTTAACTGTACAGGATGCCGCATGGACGGCGTTAAATTTTCACATTGTTCTGTATGTGAGATCAGAAACTGCGTGCAGAAGAAGGGGTATCAAACCTGCGGCGAATGCCCTGAGATGGAAGGCTGTGAAATTGTTGCCATGGTTCATAAACATGTGCCCGAAGCCATCGGAAATCTGAAAAATCTGAATTAATCAGATGTTAAAGAAAAATGACAAAAAAACCCGACGGGCATTCAAAATCCCGCCGGGTTATAATCCTGGCATCCAGCAATCTGTTATTATTTTTTTATAAATCTGTCCACAGCTATTATTTGATCATCCTGTTCGAATTTCAGCATGTATACACCCGGTTCAAAAGCTGATACATCAGCTGTTCTCACACGATTTTCATTGGGGATGACAACCTGAACCAGCCTGCCCTGGAGGTCAAAGATCTTCAGTCTTCCATTTGCATACCTTTTCTCCTTTATCTGAATGTTCAGCCTGTCATCAGCCGGATTTGGATAAACCATGAGTATATCATTGTCCATGGCAGCGGAATTGATAGCCGAAGAAGCCAGTGTTTCATCCGGTCCCATTTCTTCAGGCGTGAATTCTGATGCAGGGTCATCGGTCAGTATAATTTTATCAATTCTGAAGCCGTTCTCCCTGATATAAATATTGAGATCATGCACGCCGACAGAAGGGACAAATACACTTGCCGGACCTGCCGTGCTGCGGTAATAGATCCATCCCCATGTACCGTAATCAAATTCCGTATTATGAAAAGTCAGAAATAATGATGAGTCTGTAATTTCACCGTCAATACCGGCATGGTAAGAGTCGTCGCCGCCACCGGTCCTGCTGGCCCGTGCCCAGATATAATGATGCCCCGGCCTTATGAACTTTATTTTGTATGTCAACACAGCTGAGCTGGCAAGGACTGTTTCCACCGTAGTGTAAGGTTCTGCAGTAACAGCCATCATAGCGCCCTGCCCCGAGAAATCAGGAGGAGAGTCAGTCAGCATCCAGGCAACATCGCCGTTAGGGGTGTTGGTGCTGAAATTTTCAGCTTCCATGACAACCATCTTATGAGGGTCATCCGTCTGTTCAAATTTGTAATCCTGGGCATAGGAAAACTGCAGGCCTGAAATAAACAGGCCAAGCAAAAGACAGCATATCCGTAATGATTTGTCAGATAATACATTTTTCATAATAAATAGGGTTTTAAGTTTATAACTGTATTTTCAATAGTCTTGTATTTGCAGATACTACGCCATGTTTGTCCCTGATTAATATAATGTATAATCCGTTGCCGGCCTGCGATCTGTCGTCAGTCAGTCCATCCCAGATAATCCGGTTCCCGGTATTGGGAATTACGGCCTTTTTCATACTTCGAACCAATTGTCCGGTCGCGTTAACGATATCAATATAAACATCATTTTGTGCTCCGTTATTGAATTCTATGGTAACCTGGTCAGAAAAAGGATTGGGGGATACTCTTAAATCAGTTACAGGCACATGTGAAATATTCATGCCTGAAGGAATATAAGGCAGTGTCGGAATCTTGTTGAACCTGTAAAGGCTATCAATCTCACCGGCTGTAAATACATGTTTACAGATAACCAGCTCATCTATTTCTCCATAATAAGGCGTATTCATAAAATCGGAGTTCCCGATAACCAGGGGCAGATCACAGGCAACCCCGGTTGTGTTGTCGTTAGCCTGTGTGTTTAAAATGCCGTTTTTATACATCCAGAGCTTTTTCTTATAGACATCTCTTATAATAACCACATGCACCCATTCACCTGTAACAAAACTTGTGGTTGCAGAAGATAGCTCCGTCTTCTTGTCATTATCGTCAACGGCAAACCTGAAGATGCCGCTGCGCATTTCAAGGCCAAACCATTTCCCATTTCGCTCTGTGCCTTCAACAAAATTGTTAGCGCCTTTGTGCAAAATATAGGTGCTCTCGTCGGTAATGGATTCCAGTCGCATCCATAACGATATGGAAAACGGGTCGTAGTCAAATGACAATTCAGGCTGGTGAGGAACTTCAATATGACCTGTTGTGCTGGAGTTGCTGAAATCCACAGCACCCCCGAACATACCATTTATACGCTGTAAATTATCTATGTTCTTAAGTGTACCATGATTCCCGTTCTCGGTTGAATCATATACAATGTTTCCGTCAGCTTCATCAAACGGCCAGTATCCGAGTAATTCAGGCAAGGCAGCATCAAGGGTTGAAAACTTCATAAGATCTCCGGTCGTCACTCCCAGGCTGTTCACGGCATCTATTCTCCAGTAATATGTGCTCCCGAAATCAAGCGATCCTGTTGGATAATCCGTTGAAGTTATACCACTTTGTTTTAATTCAAGTGTGGTTTCACCGGTTCCGAAATAAACATCATAAGAAAGCGTATAATTACCTGCTTCCCATTGAAGTATGGCTCCGGTAACCGATATCCCCTGGGCATCATATGCCGGTGATACCGGTATGGCCTTATCAGGCAATGCCCCGGCCTTAAAAGTATAATTGGCCTGTGAAAAGGCATAATCTGATGTTGTTGTATCATTAAACGATTTAATACGGTAATAATAATTTGTTTCAGGCATCAATCCCGTGTCAGCATATTGGGTGCTGTTGGGATCAAGGGTGTCAACAACAGCAAAGACGATGCTGTCAGTTGATCTTTCAAGAATAAAACCATTTTCATCATCATTCAGGTCGAACCATGTTAAAACAACAGAGTCTTCAGCAACAGCCTGTGTATTGAAAAATCCGGGTTTCGGGAATGGCCTTTCATAGGTGATCAATCCGTTAATATAATCTTCGAGGTTGGTATAACCGTTTCCGTTTGCATCGCCATTCCTGTCAGAATCATCGTTCGGATTAAGGCTTTCCCCGGTTTCATAATCATCCGGCATGCCATCATGATCGGAATCGACAGGCGCCGGTGCGCTGTATAATTTCGGGAATCCTCCCGCATCACTCTGGCGTGTCAGAATAAACCCCGTACTGTCTACAAGATTCTTTATTGCGCGGTTGTCAGCGTCATCTCTTTTCGGAAAAGAAGCCCCTGCATGATGCACAATTTCAGTATAGGCTTCCAAAGCCGATTGTTCAGGCAAAGGCACAGGTACCGTAAAAGGTACATCATACTTAATGGGCACACCGCCATTCAGCGGGTCAACGCCGAGCCAGTTATCGGCTGTCACGTCAGGATATCCGGCAACATAATTTCCTGTGATGTACATTCTCTTTGTCGGTTCGCCCTGTACAATTCTGTCTTTTATTCCCCCGTCAGTTGCGGGCCCGGCTTTATAATAATTGTTCACCAGGTTTACCCTGCCGGTGGGACTTGTATACGCACTGTTATAGCCCCAGTTGTAAATGACGTTATTGCGGGAGTCGGTGATATCTTCATCATAGGTGTAAGCATATTTCGGATGGCGTGTATTGTTGGTATGGATAAAGTTATGATGGTAGGTGGTGTATCCGCCCCATAAACCACCCATGGAATGGCCGTTAAGATTCAGGCCTTCACCGATGATGCAATATTGAATAGTAACATTATTATTGCCATAGGCCGAGAGGCATTCATCAACGCCCCAGCTCATTGTACAATGGTCGAGAATAACATTGTTCCTGTCATTGATATTAAAAGCATCTGATGAAAGTTTATACCTGTCGCCGAGCCTGAAACGGATGTAACGAATGATCACATTATCACCGCTGACTTTCGTGGGATAATCCCTTACACAGATACCGTCACCAGGTGCAGTCTGCCCTGCGATTGTGATATTGCCCATGATCACGAGTTGTGATTTCAGCCCGATATCACCTGACACCCTGAAAACAACAGTCCTGCCCGACTGACTCACGGCATCACGCAGAGAGCCCGGACCTGAATCTTCAAGGTTGGTTACTTCATAAACTGCTCCACCACGTCCTCCGGAAGTATATTTACCATATCCTTCTGCACCGGGGAATGCCGGTTGCTGGGCATTAATACTAACGCCTGCCATCCCTGCCAAAAGGGCACCTGTCATAATTGCTTTTGATCTCAAAAGACCTTTTGCGAAAAAGAAAGAAATATCCATTGCGAAAACTATTAATTTTAACTAAAAGAAAGCTGGATAAAAGTATAAAATATAAGTCTATAATCAAACTGACGTTAGGAAAGTAATACCAATTCTTAAAGCGACAGCCAGTAAGAAAATTTCACAAGAAAAACATTGTGTGGTGTAACACCGAACAGTTCACTCATATCACTTCCATATGAAAACAAGCCATCTGATGTCCTGCTTGTCCTGCCTTGCGACCATACCAGAAAAAGGGTTGAGCCCGGCCTGTATTCCCATCGTATGACAAGGTTGGAATGAAATTGTCTGAAATTGAAATCGGGATTGTCAAAGGAATAATCGTCCATATTGTTGATAATCTCAGCAAGCGTATAATTATTATCATCCGTATTATAGACAATCTCATCGTTTGAAAAAACATAGAATCTGTCGGTGAATTCATCTGCCCTTGGGGAAGTAATCTTTTTAAAGCTTTTGTATTCCCCGGCAGAGATATAGGGTTGACCATAGTATTCCAGGCTCAGTTCCGGATTAAGAGTCAAGTTCAACCTGAACGTAAAACTCAGGGTTTTCCGATCAAGCTGAGCGAACAGGTACATTTTGTCATTTTCTGTATCTGTCATTTCAACATACTGTAAAGGATCATTCTGAATAGAATATGTGGGCTTGAAAGACAGTGATAAGGCATTTATCGGACGGAAATCAAAACCCATAGAGTACTCATAATACCTTGAGCTATTTGCATCTCCAAAACTGAAATAGGCTCCTGTATACATTGAGATTTTTTTGGATTGATCTGTAAAAACAAATAACCCGGCTTCTTCACCACCCGGCATAATAAAGGACGGACCTCCCCGTAACAGGCTTGTCGATATGCTTTTACTCCAGCGGGAAAAGGAACCGTCGATACTCCAGCGGTTTTTAAACTGTGAATTGAAATTGAGGTTAGTAAAAGCTGCCAGCAGCTCACCTGAGAAATCCCAGTACATCCAGTAATTCGTATTCAGGTAAAAGTTCCTGAAGATGGAAAAGGGTTCTCGCAGATAGTATGCAACCCATGTACCATGATGAATGATATCGGAATACTTCATATAGCCGATATCATTAAATTCCAGCCCGGGCGAACGCACTGTAACACTGGTTTGGAATTGTATCTTCTTATTGCTTGACCGTCCGAATTTAAATGTTCCTCCATAACCCGAAAAAGAGGTCAGTGAAGAGTCGACTGACAGATGGTCTGCATCAGGTCGTTGATAATAGCGGGCTGATGATTCTTGTGTCCTTACAATCGCTTTTTCTTTTCCCATCACATGACTGAATTCAGCATTTCCTGCAAAATACCATGTTCGTTCTTTCCAGTAATGTTTGAAATCGATGCCTCCGGTATAAGCTGCTGAATGCAGATAATCAAGGGCAGGATTATCAATGACCCTGTTTACCGATGTTATTATTCCGCCCAGAACAGTTTCTCCTTTGTCAAAATCTTTTTGCAATCGCCCTACAAAATAATTTGTGAGTGGTTCAACACTTTCCTTCCTTCGGTTTCCTGCATTGTCAATCAGGGCTTTTTCATTGTTGGTAACACTCTCAAGAACGCCGACTGATAACCCTTCCTTTGTTTTGCCCGACAACTTCAAAGCCCCCAGTATGGTTGAGGTTTTCGGCATATCAACGTATTCTGAATCTGAAACAACAGGATAATGCTGTGGATTTCTCCCTATCCGCCGGGAATAGAAAAGGTTATCTGTACCCATTTTACCGATGACAATGGTATTTGAAGGTTGAAACTGAAAAATGTTTTTACCTTCTATAAACAATGGACGCCTTTCGGAAAAATAAGTCTCAAAAGCAGTGAGATTAAATTCAGAGGGATCAGCTTCAACCTGGCCAAAATCAGGATTAATTGAGAAGTCCAGCATAAAGTCATTGGTGATGGCAATTTTCCCGTCAAGGCCACCGGACAGGGCGCTTGATTTCCCGTCAAGAAAAGGATTACCTTCTTCCTCTTCAAAACGTTCCAAACGTCCTACCACATATGGCAGTAATTCAATCTGCCTTTTTGGTTTGATGTTGGTGATACCGTGCAGTTCTCCGAACAGGTGAACCTGCCCCGGAGAACCTTTTGGAATGAACTGCCATTTCGAACGTTCCTCGAGGCGGAAAATGTGACGCATGAACTGAATTCCCCAGACATGCTCGTCCTTGTTCCCAAACCTGAGCTGACTGAACGGAATTTTCATCTCGGCACACCAGCCTTTATCGTCAATGGAGGTTTTTAGGTACCATACCGGATTCCAGCTATCGTCCCAATTGTTACCATCCTGTGTAACGGCCTCATCGCCCTTTGCACCCGACGCCAGGGCAGTGAAAGAAAAAGCTGTCTGTTTATCATAATAGCTATCTATGTTTATCTCAACCATATCTCCGTCAAAGTAATCCCTGCGTGAAATCCTCCGGCTTATCTTATCCGGTTCAGTATCAAATGCACGTATAAAGACATAGAGATTATTATTATCATAAAGAATCTTAAACGATGTCTGCTGCGAAGGAGGTTTATTATCATAAGGCTGGGTCTGAACAAAATCGCCACCCCACTCCACCAGGCTCCAGCATGAGTCGTTCATCAATCCGTCAATGGAAGGAGCCATTGGGGTATAAACGGTTTGATAGATTTTCTTTTCGATGGTTTGTGCATAACTGCCAGCAAAAAAAGCGATCAGAATAAGGCCGATTATGATTCTTTTTAAAAAGACTGCTTTCATCAGGAATCCGGCTTAGGACTTTCAGTAAAGAAACTTAATATAATGACTGAATTATAATAGAATGCTGCATATAAGGGATATCTTTTTTAATTATATAACACAAGCCTTTCTTCTCTGTTAACCATTATAAACAGAAGATTAACCCGTGGTTAAAGATCAACTAACAAATTAGGATTATTAAAGATAAGCAATAAAATTATTCATTAACGATTATCGGGGTGCATTTATTCCTGCAAAATTTACATTTTTGTTTCTGCAATAAGGGCAGATAAAAATTTTTATTTCTATCACCCAAAGTATCAGCAAAAGCCAGTAACCTCCTTCGTAATAGGCATCAGACCGCTCTTTCTGCTCATCACTTAATTGATCTGTATACTGCTGTGCAGCGATAGCAGGATCAAACGGCGCAGATACGACATCTGCCAAACCGGTGTTACCGCATATCGCATTCTGTAAGGACAGGTTAGCAGTAATGAATAAGAAAATCGTAAATATTAATGATCTGACTCTCATAAGTTGAAATATTGCTGCATTAAATATAAGGTAATTGTCCTTCAACTCAAAAGATACCGGGTTTTTTATTCAACAGGTAAATCCCTTCACCATCCAGCCTGACAAAAAATGTATCTTTACCCCATCAAAATATAATTTTCTATGAGGATATCCGGTCAAAGATTTCATATAAATGCAATACCATTATTGTGTTTTATCTTTTTGTCAAACGCAGTCACCGACTGTTCATCAAACAATGAAATTGTTAACGAGTACTTTCAGGTTATCCGCATCATTGATGGTGACACTTTTTGTATTGATGACGGCTCGGAAAAGGGTTGTAAGGTGCGCTTAGCCGGCATTGATGCGCCTGAATCGCGAAAGAGCTATAAAAAAAATGTACAGTATTACGGACCGGAATCAACTTTGCAGCTGGCAAAACTTTCCCTCGGAAAATTTGTCCGTCTTGAATATGATATTGAAAAATACGATCGTTATGGCAGAACCCTTGCTTATGTATTCCTCAAAGACGGCACTTTCATTAACGCCCAACTGATAAAAGAAGGATATGCTGTTGTCATGACCATTCCCCCTAACGTAAAATATGCTGACCAGTTTGTCAGGCTGCAGAAGAATGCCCGGAAAAAAGCTAAGGGTTTGTGGCGAAAACCTGTGCAGTAAAACCTGCTCTCAGAAAAGTACTTTTTTGTGCTGTTGGAATATAACTTATTTTTGTTCTGAAAGAAACCGGCAATATGTCAAATAATACAACTGTTAAACTCCTGAACCGATTCCGGTCATATTTCATCCTGGGGGTTTTCTTTTTTGTTGCAACCCTGATATTGCGATGCTTCGATTATTGTTTACTGGCGCCTTTATTCAGCATTTCGGGAAACCCGGTATTGTTTTTCAGGTGTGTTCTGAATGATGCCTTATGGTGCGGCGCAATAATATTGCTGTTTTCCCCTCTCAATTACCTGTTAAGCCGTGATTCCCAAAGCCTCTCCACACTTTTTTTCTCAATATTCTTTGCCGTATTGTTCCTGTTTCAGATTGTGCTTGTCATTTTTGCATTCAACAGCGGAAAGTTGCTTGATAAGGAAATTTTAATGAGGCCCTGCTCTGAGATAATTTTTACTATCAAAAGTTATGGCAGTCTTTATCTTTATATTTTTTTATGTGGCGCAATAATATTTACATACTCTGCGCTTTCAATAATACTTGTGAGAAAAACAGGACAACGGTTTAAACTCTTTTTTGCCATTTCCGTCCTGCTTATTTCACTCTCTGTTGCATTGTTACACATATCTGTTAAAAGCTATAACCGTCGCGGACTAACTGACAGGTTCACCATCAACAGAGCCTTATATTTTTTATATGACATCATTCATTATTCTATAGATAGTTCGGAAGAAGAATACAATATTAAAGATTTCCTGCCGGTCTTTGAAGCTGAATATCCCCTTTGGGAAAAGGTCGATCCTGAATACCCTTTTATGCGCAAAGACAATACGCCCGATGTTTTATCACCTTTTTTTAATACAGGAGAGAAAAGGCCAAATATAGTTCTTGTAATCGTGGAAAGCCTTGGACGCGGGATCAGCGGAAAGGAAGCCATATCGGGCAGTTTCACCCCGTTCCTCGATTCTCTTGCCAATCACAGCCTGTACTGGGAGAATTGCATTACGACTACACAGCGCAGTTTCGGCATTCTGCCCTCCCTTTTAGGTTCCCTGCCTAACGGAAATACAGGATTTCAATTTGGTGATATGCCGGAGCACACCAGCATCGTGCGTTTGTTAAATGAAAATCAGTATAAAACAAATCTGTTCTATGCGGGTTATTATGGCTTCGATTGTGTCATGGACTTTATGGACCTGCAGGATGTTGATTATTATGCAGCATACTATGAACAGTATGAAAATGATCCCGAAAAAGAAAAAAAAGGTACAGAATGGGGATATCATGATGCCGTCATGTTTAATAAATCACTAGAAGATCCGGCATTACAGTATGATAAAAATGTTTTCAATGTATATGTTACAGTTTCAACACATGGCAAATTAGAAATTCCTGAAAAGGATAAGTACATAAAACGGGCTCATGTTATCAATCAGAAATTATCCCAGGAGCAGCAAAAAGCCAATCGTTCAAAACTTAACATTCTGGCTTCTTTCGTATACACTGACGACGCATTGCGGCAATTCATCAACGGATACAAAAAGCGTCCTGATTTTGAGAACACCATTTTTATAATCACCGGGGATCATTATGTCTCAACCTTTGGTATCAGGAATCCATTGGACCTTTACCGTGTCCCGTTAATCATATACTCACCCCTGCTCAAAACCTCAAAACAATTCCAATCCCTTGTATCAACACTTGATGTAACACCGTCGCTCTGGACAATGCTGCGAAATCAATATCATTTAACAGCTCCGGAGTATATTGCATGGATTTCAGACGGACTTGACACTACACAACATTTTTCCAGCCGGAAAAAAGTATTATTGATGCAGATAAACCGTGATACTGAAGAGTTTGTTTATAATCAATTCTTTTACTCTTATGGTTCTGTGTATGAAATTAATGATAATCTTGAACTTACTGAAAGCACTGAAAAAATTCACAGGTTAACAAATAAATATAAGCTGTTCAAGACTGTGCACAGTTATACATACAACAAACGAAAATTGTTTTATAATCCTTTTCAGCCAACATACAGGCTGATTATTGATAAAGAAATGACATATCCTTATCCCGAAGAGTTTTTCAATTGCCTTGACAGAAGAAAAACCAACCTTGACAGCCTGTTTTCAACTGTGAAGATTGCAGCAAGCTATAAAATTTGTTTTGATACTATTTTTGATCATAAATATCCTGCTTTTGTTTTTGAATGCAAAAATGATAATAATGAAAACACCGCTTATTACAGCATAGGGGCAAATTTTCTGATTTACGACGATCAGGAGATTCAAAATGGAAAATGGTATGATGTGAAAGTATCACGTGAATTCGACACAAGAGGGGCAAAGGAAATTGAAACTATCACTTATTTTTTAAATGGCGGTTCATCGGTCTTAAACCAATACAGGATTAAGAATCAGGTTTACACAATTGAAGGTTTGCCTAATCAATATTTGGTCATTGAACAAAACATTGATACCGGAATTTTAAAATACCGGCCTCCCGTTGAATTTCTAAATTGTATTGAAAGAAAAACAAAAATATTTGACAGGACTTTCTCAAAAATAATGATTATGGCAGACTTCACATTCAGGTATGATTCCATTGATACATGCCGGTCTCCTTTTATCGTTTTTGAATGCAGAAATGATAATGATGAAAAAGTATTCTATTCAGCCGAAAAAGCAGAAGATATTATTAAATATCCTGAACAGGGCAAATGGTATGACGTTAAAATATCACGAATAATTAATACCCGTCATGCAAAAGAAATTGAATATATTGTTTATTTCCTGAACAGCAACGCGGAGGGAAAATATCAGTATAGCATTAAAAACACTTCCATTGTCCTGAAGGGCTTTCCGTAAATGCTACCGCAAAACACTTTCTTCTAACAAACATACCTGCATTGTTATATCGTTGTTTATATGAGCAACAAGGCTGTCAATATACGACCTGTTCGTTCCGGTATACCATGTGAGTTTATTAAAATGAGGGAAATATTTATTCATAAAAGCATAATCAGCTTCAACTGATGATATGGCCGAAATCTTATATTTTGTTACATATTCAGTAATATTATCAATCCTGACTTTAACATCTTCATCGGTATTCATGCCACTCAGGTTGATAAAAAAACTTGTATGGCATCCTGCGTCAACGAAGATTTTCATACATGATGGCATCCATGATTCGACCACACAGTTGCCAATACTGCTGAAGTCTTTAATAACTGCTATCAAAGCCGAACTGAAGGCTTTGCTGTTATTTTCGTCAATATTTTTCAGGTCAAACCAGTAGTAATGAAACTCAGAATCCTGAATTGCCGACATCAGCTGAGGCAGGGTCAATTTAGCGGAATCTTCCTCATCGTGTTTAACAAACAAGGTATCGTCAAGAAAGAACAGATCAATCTCCAGTCCCCTGCATTTATTTCCCACCCGGTGTACTTTTTCAATCGTATTGACACGGTGACACCAGAACTTTTCAGAAAACCACGATCCTTTTTCTGTTACCGGTGAAGAGACACCCTTATTATCCCCCCTGCATGAAATCATCAGAAAACATGAATACAACAACAGCATAAGAGGATATCGGCTGTAATTCATTATCCTATATCGGTTAATTTTTATACCGATTCAAATTTAAACAATTATTCGTTGAAAGATGATCTTAACTATTGACTGTAACGTTTTATAATTATATCAACTGCACTGATACAACGTAATCATTCCCTCAGTATATTTACATATAGTCCCAAAATGAATAACTAAGTATATGTTTTTTTTGTAAGCCTGACTGCCGTCAGACAGGTTGTCCGTTGTCTGGCATCAGTTACCGGATGCAGGTTGTCTTTCTTCTTTGTTCTTTATTCTTTGTTCTTGCCTGCAGACTGTTAAAAATTTTATTTACAGATAAAAACAATCCGGCTGCATAAGGGTATTTATAAGTACATCTTTGGTGCAGCAAATTATAATCCCTTTGCCACAAGCACCGTTTTGATGGTTCCGAGGAATATTCTGAAATCATTGACGAGAGACCAGTTTTCAACATATTCGCGATCGAGTTGCATCCATGTGTCAAAAGGCACTTTATTCCTTTCAGGTTGAATCTGCCATACACAGGTGAGTCCCGGTTTTACGCACAAACGCTTAAGGTGCCATTCGTCCTGTGCCAGCACTTCCTCAGGTTGCATGGGCCTTGGTCCGATGAGCGACATCTCACCTTTCATAACGTTGTACAGCTGGGGTATCTCATCAAAACCGGTTTTTCTCAGGATACGTCCGAAACCTGTAATCCTCGGATCATTGGCTATTTTAAAGGCAGGACCATCAGCTTCATTGTATCTGGCCAGTGCTTCTTTTTGCTTTTCAGCATCAGCCACCATCGTCCTGAATTTGTACATGTAAAACCTTCTGCCTCTCAGTCCTACCCGTTGTTGTTTGAAAAATACCGGTCCGGGAGAAGTCAATTTTATCAGTGCGGCAATCAACAGAAAAAAGGGCGATAACAGGAAAAGGGCTAAATAAGCGAATGTCATCTCTATGATGGATTTCAAAACATAGCCTGTACGCCGCCTGGGATTGGTTTCCAACACATAAAAGAAATACTCAGCCACGAACATGCATCCTGATATAGGAACTTTCGGGTTGTTCTGGTCGGGCTGCAGCAATAAGGAAACACCAAACTGATTGCATATTTCAGCCAGTTCAAAAAGATATTCATCCGATAACGATGAAGTACAGCATACGATTTCGTCAATGGTATCAAACCTCAACAGGCTTCTGATATTTGCAGTTAAAGGATATATTCTGGAATTATCATGAAACATTGCCCTGACAACGGGAGAATCGGTAACAATATATATGACATGAACACCCCATTTATCTTTCAGCATCAGTTCATCGAGCATGTCCAGATGCTCTTCATCCACAATAACCATCAGTTTGTTAATATGATAATCTGTGTTTGTCTTAAAACCAAGGCTGTTAATCGAACGCGATGATGTCATAATTCCCGGTATAGTATTTATATATTCTGATTATTCATACTGCCTGAAAACATAAATGTTTTCATATTATTACGAGATGACAGATTCCTTTGACGAGCATACCGGATTGATTAATGTAAGTATCTGAAGCAGGAATTTCAGAGTTTTACGGTTTATGGATAACATACGATGGGGATAAAGTTCCTGCTTCATTCAGTCCTTTCAGCTTAAGTTGTTCCAAGGTCAAACGGGGGACAGGGTAATGATGTCTCCCGGTCAGTGGAAGAATGTATCATTCGCTTAAGTGAAACACGTAATTTAATACCGGCCTGTCCATTTTGGGGTATAAAAACGTATTTTCGCAGCTAAATAAAGTTCACATGAATCGTGTTATTGCAAAAGAGTATCTTTCACCGTATGTTGCTCAGATAATTATACATGCACCTCTCATTGCACGTAAGAGACAGGCAGGCCATTTCGTGATAATAAAGATCGGGGAAAAAGGAGAACGTATTCCCCTGACCATTGCCAAAGCCGATGCCGATAAAGGCACCATAACACTTATTGTACAAAAGGTAGGGCTGACCAGTCATAAAGTGGCTTCATTGAATGCAGGCGATGAAATTGATGTTGTCGGTCCCCTTGGTAATGCCACGCACATAGAAAAAGTTGGTACGGTGCTTTGCGCGGGCGGTGGTGTTGGGATAGCCCCCTTGCTGCCCATTGTTGAAGCCATGAAAAAAGCCGGTAACAAGATCATCAGTATTCTTGCTGCCAAATCAAAAGACCTGCTCATTCTGGAAAACGAAATCCGCAGTCATTCGGATGAATTAATCATCATGACCGATGATGGCAGTTTCGGACAAAAAGGGCTGATAACAGCGGGCATGGAAGAGATCCTTAAAGCGCAAAAGATTGATCTTTGCGTTACCATAGGCCCCACCATTATGATGAAATATGCGAGCCTTCTGACAAAAAAATATAATGTACCAACCATAGCCAGTCTGAATACCATCATGGTGGATGGTACCGGAATGTGCGGAGCCTGCAGGGTAACTGTTGGCGGCCAGGTGAAATTTGCCTGCGTTGACGGACCTGAATTCAACGCTCACGAAGTTGATTTTGATGAATTGCTGATGCGTCTTGGCGGCTATAAAAATGAAGAATCACAGCGCTATCAGAAAGAGCTTGAAAAAACACGATAGGAAACATTATGGTTGAGCAGAATGACAACAGCCATCGGGGATTGCGCGAAGAAGCATGGCGTAAAGAACTGAAAAAAAGCATACCGGCCAGGGAACGGACAGCCATTGATCGTGTTAAGATGACGGAAGAAGATGCCGCTTTGCGCATAAAAGGACATATGGAAGTCAATAAGGGCATTACTGCCGAAATGGCCATGCAGGAAGCCAGAAGATGTCTCGACTGTCCTGACCCGCAATGCATAAAAGGTTGTCCTGTAGGTGTTGATATCCCTACATTTATTAAATATATTGAAGCAGGTGCCTTCGCAAGTGCCGTTGCCTCTATTAAAGAGAGCAACGTATTCCCTTCGATATGCGGCAGGGTATGCCCGCAGGAAATACAGTGCGAAGCGAATTGCATCTATGCCAAAAAACTGAATAAAGAACCTGTTGCCATAGGATATCTTGAAAGGTTTGTTGCCGATTATGAATATATGGCAAGTCGCGTAACACCACCTGAAACAGCGCCATCCAATCATACCAGAATTGCCATCATCGGATCGGGCCCGGCAGGGCTGGCTGCTGCTGGCGACCTGGTCAAACACGGTTATGAAGTCACTGTTTTTGAGGCTCTTCACGAATTTGGCGGTGTGTTGCGCTATGGGATACCTGAGTTCAGGCTCCCAAAATATATAATTGACAGGGAAATCAAGAACCTGCAAAAGATGGGCGTGAAATTTGAGAGAAATATTATTGTTGGCAAAACTGTTACCTTCAGCGATCTTGAAGATGAAGGCTTTCGTGCTTTCTTTGTTGGCAGCGGTGCAGGACTGCCCAATTTTATGAACATCCCCGGTGAAAACCTAAATGGCGTCTTGTCCTCCAACGAATATCTGACCCGCGTTAACCTGATGGGCGCAGACAAACCTGACCATGATACACCGGTTTACTTCGGTAAGAATGTGGCCGTGATCGGCGGCGGGAATACCGCCATGGACTCGGTAAGAACAGCAAAAAGGCTGGGAGCCGACAGGGCTATGATCATTTACCGCAGGTCATTTGATGAAATGCCCGCTCGCCAGGAAGAGATCCGTCATGCTCTTGAAGAAGGGATTGAATTTCTGAACCTCCATAATCCGGTTGAGTATATATCCAATGGCAACGGCCATGTCAGCCGCATTAAAGTGCAGCGGATGATGCTTTCAGAACCCGATGCCTCAGGGAGAAAGAAACCTGTGCCCGTTGAAGACTCAGAATATTTTATCGATGCCGACCTGGTCATCGTCAGTGTCGGCGTTTCGCCCAATCCGCTGGTACCCCGGAGCATGCCCGGGCTGCACGTCAGCCCGTCGGGTACAATCCTGGTCAATGCCGGGGAAATGAACTCCAATATCGAAGGAGTTTTTGCGGGGGGTGATATTGTCAGGGGCGGGGCAACTGTCATCCTGGCGATGGGCGATGGCCGCAGGGCAGCGCAGGGGATACACGAATACCTGCAGAAGAAGGCAAAGTCCGTTGAATGATATTTGTCTCGCTGATTTCGCGGGTAAATTCAAAATGTTTTTCTCGCTGATTTCGCAGATGACGCAGATATAATACAAAATGATATATTGTGCATCATTTTTCTGAATCACGGGTATGAAACCCCAAAGTCCCGAGAACTCGGGAGAAACTAATTCCGCAGCAGATCTGCGCTATCTGCGAGACTTTCCTTCAGGGTTCATTCGCTTAGCTCAATCCAGCGGTCGGTTTTCTGGTCGATCAGGGTGATTACTTCGCCAATGCGGTTTGCATGGCTGACAAGTTCTTCTGTATTCAAGGTGCCCCCGGAAAGCAATGATTCGAGTGCAGCCTTTTCTTTTTCGAGTCTTTCGATTTCTGCCGTCAGTTGTTCCAGTTCCTTTTTCTCTTTAAAACTGTGTTTTTTACCGGTTGAACCTGCCGGTTTTTTTAGCGCAGCTGAGGCTGCTGGCTGCCGTTTCAGGTTATCACTGCGCCGTGCCTCTATATCCTGCTGTTTCTGCGAACTACGATAATCGCTGTAGTTTCCGGGGAAATCATAGACCGCTCCGTCTCCTTCGAAAATAAAAAGATGGTCCACCAGTTTATCCATAAAGAAGCGGTCATGCGATACCACGATAAGGCAACCCCGGAATTTTGACAGGTACTCTTCCAGCACGTTCAGGGTGACAATATCAAAATCGTTGGTGGGTTCATCGAGGATCAGGAAGTTCGGATTGCGCATCAGCACCGTCATCAGGTAAAGACGGCGCCGTTCACCGCCGCTGAGTTTTTCGACATGCACATGCTGCATTTCGGGTGTGAACAAAAAATGATTGAGAAACTGCGATACCGGCACCTGGCGGCCATCGCCCATGGTAACCACTTCGGCAATATCCCGCAGGATGTCGATAACCCGCCGTCCCGGCTTGAAATCGGGGCCCTGCTGCTGATAATAGCCATAAACAACGGTCTCCCCCTGATCGGTCCATCCTGAATCAGGCGGCAACTGTTGTGTGATGATGTTTAAAAAGGTGGTCTTCCCCACCCCGTTGCGACCGATGATGCCAAGCTTTTCGCCCCGGGTAAAAATGTAAGAAAAATGGTCGAGGATCAGTGTTTTATCAAACCGTTTGGAGACGTCTTCGAGCGCCAGTATTTTTTTCCCCAGGCGTGACGCGTGCAGGTTAATTTCCACCTGGCGGTCATTGCGGCGGTATTCTGATTGTTTTTTCAGATCGTAGAAAGCATCGATACGGTATTTTGCTTTGGTTGTTCTTGCCTTCGGCATGCGGCGCATCCATTCGAGCTCTGTTCGAAGGATATTCCTGGCCTTGTCAGCCTGCTGTGTTTTATTCAGCAGCCGTTCCTCCCTTTTTTGCAGGAACCGGGTGTAATTTCCGGTATAGGAATACATTGATTTTTCATCAAGTTCAAGGATTACATCACAGATGCGGTCGAGAAAATAACGGTCATGCGTAACCATGAGCAGTGTAATCTGTGTCTTCTTCAGGTATTCCTCAAGCCATTCGATCATATCCAGATCGAGGTGGTTGGTGGGTTCATCGAGAATAATAAAGCGGGGTTCGTTGATCAATGCTACAGCCAATGCAAGGCGCTTGATCTGGCCTCCCGACAGCGAACCCACCCGTTGATCTTCATCCGTGAGCTTTAGTATCCCGAGCATCTGATTGATCCTGGCGTCAAGGTCCCATGCCTGGTGAAAGTCCATTTGCGCCGAGGCAGCCTCCAGTTTTTTCTGATCGTGATGGTGCAGGGCCAGTTCATAATTCCGCACGGCTTCCATAAGCGTCCCCGATGACCCGTATACAGCCTGAAAAAGGGAAAGGCCGGGATCGAATTGCGGATCCTGTTCGAGGTATCCGATGGCAATGTCCTTGTTAAGATAATAGCTGCCAGAATCAAAAGTATCTTTGCCGGTAAGGATATTCAGCAAGGTGGTTTTGCCGGAACCATTTTTGGCGATCAGTGCCACCTTCCTGCCTTCTTCAACACTAAAACTGATATCACTGAAAAGGGTGATCTCTCCGAATGACTTGGAGGCATTCTCGACCTGAAGGGCTGTACTCATTACTGACTGTTATGGAGAAAAAAGATAGCATTAGCAGCAACAATAAGGCTATTTCAATTGGATAAATCAATCTGTTTATCAGTGGGGCCGGGCGACCAACCAGGATGAATAAAAAACGCCCCGGCACATTCGCCGGGGCTTCAACCCAAACCCATGAAACGATTAACCCGTCTTAAAATACTACTTAACCTGTATCCTGACGCTATGATATTGATACAGGAACATGATAAAATACCCTACCTGAATCGGTATGCAATATTCCTTTTACTGCAAGGATGATCAGAAGCTGATATGTAGAAAGACATTCAGCGAAAGTCTCTGCGACTGAATAAGGTTGGTTTCAGAAAAGGTCGTGTTGTCAAAGTTGAAGGTCCGGGTATTCACATCAAAGTAATTCTGCCTGTTGAACAGATTGATCACAGAAATGCCGGTTTTTACGCGCAACGATTGAATAAAGAAATTATAATTGGCTGAAAGATCGGTCCGGAAAAAGTTTGGCAACCGCCGGTATTCGCGGGTAATCGGCAATATATGGGACATGGGGGAGGCAATATAGGGTCTGCCCTTAGAGAAAAGGACAACGGCTCCGAAGTTCCACTTCCCGGTGGTGAAGAGATTGGAAAAACTGACCTGGTGCCGCTGATCGGTAAGAGAAGGGATTTCATCACCGCCATTGATGGCATCAAATTGCTGCATACTTTTGCTTAGTGTATATGAAAGCCAGTTGATGTAAACCTTTGTTTTCAGGCTGGCGAATATGTCAATCCCCAGTGTTTGTCCTGATCCGGTAAGAAAATAACTGTGTTCAGGCGGTACAGGTTCTCCGGGTGGGGGATAAAAATTCTCAGGTCGAAAATGCCGATCAAAATCTGTGCTTCTTAAGTATTGCGATATATACTTGTATTCCTGCAGACCGGAATACTGCTTATAATATGCTTCTGCATATAATGTCTTTACTTTTGGCATTGTTGTGTTTACAGCGTTTCCTTCTTAATTCCTCAATCCCGGGCTGAAGCCCGGGGCTACCAACATATCGTCCCTACGGGACTTCTTCCTGTCTTTGTTCCTTGATCATTTGTCTTTAATCCTGGCTCTTGATTCCTGGTTCTTGATTCCTGGCTCTTGATTCTATCCCAATCATCCCCCTGATGGCCGGAACCATGAAAGAAGCTATTCCGACAAGGCAGATTGCAAATCCTGCAATGATGAAAGCATTGGTAATACCTATCCGGTCGGCAATAAATCCGGTTTGCAATATGCCTATCATTGCAGGTAACATGGTAAGGCTTCCGTGAATAGAGAATACTCTTCCCATAGCCGATGGTTCAACAGTCGTCTGCAAGACTACAGTAAACGCTCCGAAATAAACAGCGGCTGAGATCCCGCCCAATAAGGTCAGCGCAACAAAATAATAAAAACCAGATGAAGGCAGCACACCCGAAAATGCAAAGCTCAGTCCAAGGACTATATACATGGCATTGATCAATACTATTTTATCGGCTTTCATCTTCAGGATACCCAGAAGAGCGCCTCCCAGTAACATACCTGCGCCCCATGCCACTTCAACAAGGCTCATCTGATAAGTACCACCCGAGAAATGACTGATGGTCATCAATGGAAAAAGGACAGAGACCGGCATAATAAAAAACATGGCCAGCACTACAAAAATGAACAACCACAATAATCCGGGCTTGCTGTAGATTGCCTTCAGCCCTTCTTTCATCTCACGAAAGATACTGCGGTTTTGCGCTTCTTCCGTTTTGTCAGGATTCGGAATATGCACCATCAGCAGTGAAGTAACGGCAAAAACAGCCCCCAATACATCAAACAACAATACGTAGGTCATGTCAAAGCTGCTGATAAGCAATGCGGCAAAAGCCGGGCCTGCAATGGCACTTACAGAATGGATAACCTGGTTAAAACCGGCCACACGCATCAGTTCAGGTCCGGGCACAAACAAAGGTATGGAAGCCTGCATGGCCGGTACATGAAATGCTGTGCCAACAGACCGGAGGGAAAGTAAAATGTATATATGCACCAGTTCCACCCTGCCGGTATAAAACCAGAAAGCTATTACAGCCGAACATAGAGCAATAAATATATCAGCAATAATCATGATCTTTTTTCTGTCCCATCGGTCAATCATTACACCTGAAAACAACCCAAGCAGAAGTTGTGGCAACATGGCAGCGATGGTGGCAAAAGCCAGCACTTCAGCCGAACCTGTTTCAATGCTCAACCAGAAAATAACAGCATAGCTGACAACTGAACTGCTCAGGGTCGAGAACAGCTGGCCGGTCCATATAATCGTAAATTTTTTCTTCCAATTATTCATAAAAATCCAATTGTAAGTTTAAAAGAAATAATGATTAAAAGGTAATGAGAAGCAAAGGAGGATTCCTGTGCCTGATTTTGGCCAGGTGGAAATGAAAACAGATGTTCAGTTCCGTTTATGCCTGGTCAGGTTAAATAAGACTCACTATTAACATGGAAGGGAAATCTTTGATTGCAGAAAGTAAAATTAATGATTTTTTCATCATTTTAATATTAATAATGCGAATTCAGAGTGGAAAATCACCAACTCCTAATTGATATTAATAAGAACGTTTTACTATAATATATTATCTGCCAAAATTTATGCAATAATGCATTGGTTAAGCATTTTTATGCATTATGATAAAATCAGCATTAGGACTTGATCCGGAATTTTATACTTTTATAGTCAGTTTATCATAATTTTATGAAATACCTGTTCAAAGGATTGCTTTTGCTGATGCTTTCTTCTATTGTATCTTCCTGTGCCGTAATAGGCATTAATGCAAAAAGAAAAACGCCACACAAACCTGGTGAATATCCGGCATTTACACTGAAAGATACTTTATGGGGGAAACTGACCCCCCTCAGGAGTGCATATGATGTAAGCTTCTATAAGCTAAACATCGGGGTTGATGTTGAAAACAGATCCCTCAATGGTTTTGTTGACATCGTTTTTTTGGCTGAAGAAATAATTGACACACTTCAGATTGACCTGTATGAGAACCTGAAGATAAATAAAATTATTTTTCAGGATCGCGAACTGCAGTTTTTCAGAAAGTACAAAGCGGTTTTCATTGTGCTTGGAAGAAAAATTCATCCCGGGGAAAAGCATACAATTACCGTTCATTATGAAGGGCAACCGGTCATTGCAACAAAACCTCCCTGGGAAGGTGGTTTTGTTTGGAAAAAAGACAAAGACAAAAAGCCATGGATAGGTGTCGCTTGTGAGCTGGCAGGAGCCAGTCTCTGGTGGCCTTTAAAAGACCATATTTCCGATGAGCCCGATAGTGTACAGTTAACTGTATCAACACCCCAAGGTCTCTTCTGTGTGAGTAACGGTATATTATCGGATCACATTTCAGAAGATAACAGGGAAATATTTACATGGAAAACACGCTATCCTATCAACACCTATAATGTCACGTTGTATATTGGCAATTACCGGCATTTTCAATTGCCATATCTTAAAGATGATACTGTTTATCAATTGGATTTCTACGTGCTGCCCTATAATCTTGAAAAGGCACAAACACATTTTCAACAAGTCATTGATATTATCAGATTTTATGAATCGGCATTCGGAGAATATCCATGGTGGGACGAGGGTTATAAGCTTGTTGAAAGTCCTTATGAAGGTATGGAGCATCAAACAGCCATAGCATATGGCAACAGATATAAAAACAGATTCGGTTCATCATTTGATTACATCATCCTTCATGAAACAGCCCATGAATGGTGGGGAAACAGTGTTTCCGCCGGGGATTACGCCGAAATATGGCTGCATGAAGGCTTTGCCACATACAGCGAAGCACTCTATGTTGAACATACAGAAGGTCACAAAGCTTACCTCGATTAGTTGTCCCTGTATTCCATCTTCATTAAAAACAAAAGGCCCATGATAGGCCCCTTTGATGTGAATTACTGGGATTATAAAGATACTGATGTCTATATGAAAGGAGCATTAACACTTCATACCCTGAGAAATATTATTAACAATGACAGCGTTTTCTTTGATATCATAAAAACCTTTTATAGCAGGTATAAATATTCGATAGTTACATCCCGTGATTTTATCAGTTTGGTGAATAAAAAAACCAACGATGACCTGAACTGGTTTTTTGATCAATATTTGTACAGCAGAATATGTCCGCAAATGGAATGGAATTATGTGTATGATAAATTACATGACTGTTATGAATTCAGTTACAGATGGAACAATACATCATCTGATCTGAATATCCCGGTCAGCATAAGATCGGGGGGGATAGAATATACATTGTATCCCACACTGAAAACACAGACACTTAAAATCAGCACAGGCAATGACATTGCCATGAATATTGAAAATTCATACATATCATTGAAAAAGAACAAAAAATTATAAACTGCCAAAGGCTGAAGACAACGTATAACAAGTTATTTACATATATGAAAAAACTGCTGTTGCACTGTTTCATTATACTTACATGCTATTTTTGTCTTTCATTTTACGCTTTGGGACAACCCTATTATATAGCTCCGGATGGAAATGATAACAACAGCGGCACTGAACAATCACCGTTTGGAACAATTGAAAAAGCTGTCAGCCTGGTTAAAGCCGGTGAAACGATCTATTTAAGGGGAGGCACTTACAATCTTGTTTCCACCATTGTCATCACAGAAAGCGGAACTGCCGATTCCGTAATTTCATTGTTCGCATACCAGGGAGAGCGCCCGGTGCTTGATTTTTCTGGTCAGTCATTGGGCGGAAGCAACAGGGGTATTAAACTAACCGGCCATCACTGGCACATAAAAGGCATTGATATTACCGGTGCGGGTGATAACGGGATGAAGATAGAGGGCGGCAATCATAATACCATTGAGAACTGTGCCTTTTACCGGAACCGTGATACCGGGTTACAGATTGACAACGGGGCATCTGATAACATGGTTATAAACTGCGATTCTTACTATAATGCCGATCCCACTGATTATGGCGATGCTGATGGTTTTGCGCCAAAGCTGACTGTTGGCAGCGGAAATTATTTTTATGGCTGTCGGGCCTGGAAGAATTGTGATGACGGTTGGGACGGCTACCTGAGGGGAACCAATAATGTCAGTTGTACATTAGAAAATTGCTGGGCATTTGAAAACGGGTATCTTGAAGATGGCACAGATCCGGGGTCGCAGGCCAACGGCAACGGATTCAAGATGGGCGGAAGCGATGACAAGACCCTGCAATATGATTTCACACTGAAAAACTGCCTTGCTTTTAAAAATAAAGCAAAAGGTTTTGATCAGAACAGCAACAAGGGTTCTATGATCCTTTATAATTGTACCGGGCATAATAATATCACCGCGAACTACAGGATAATGCAGGCACTTGCGGCCGGAGAAGTGCTTATTGTAAAAAACTGTGTTGATCCCGAGAGCCGTGCCGAAATAGGCACCTTTGCTGAACAGGAGAAAAACAGCTGGATGGATCCTTTTGTTGTCACCTCTGACGATTTCCTGAGTGCTGATGATACTGAAGCCTATGGCCCGCGAAAAGAAGACGGCAGCCTGCCTGACATAACCTACATGCATCTTGCGGCCGGCAGTGACCTTATAGATGCAGGCGTTGATGTCGGACAACCATACACAGGACTGCGTCCTGACCTTGGCTGTTTTGAAACGGACATTACCGGTTTATTCCACGATTATTTATCCCGGGAAACTTTATGTTATCCGAATCCTGTAAACAACAACGGAATATTGCAATTCAGCCTTGCCGCTGAAGGCAGGTGTGTAATCAACCTGTATGATATTGCCGGAAGACATGTTAAGACACTGGCAAACAAAGACCTGCAGGCAGGTGAACAACATATCGGCATACAGGTGTCAGATATTCAGGAAGGCTTGTACATTCTCCTGATCAAACTTGATGATATCACAATATTTACCGGCAGACTGATAAAGAGTAACCAATGAAAGTGATGACCGGTCCTGGTGTTGAAAAAACAAACAAATGAGGCTGTCTCATTGACAGATTATATAAGTATTGCACGTAAGAGTTAACCGTAAATGGAAAGAAAATAATAATAATCAGGATAAGATAATCCGAAAAATTATATTTTTGAAATGTCCAATTATTATTTCATTAGCAGCCAGCCAATTAATTTATTATAGTTCACAGGCTGCCAGGAAAGCTGAAAATATTATAAAAAGATCAAACCAAAAAACGGAACAAAAATGGATAGTGTACTTATTTTACCCCCTGAATCAATGGGTAAAAATTTTATTCCAAAGGAATATCTGCCTAAAGGAAAAGACGAGTATTATCAGCGAAACCTGCAAAACCGCCCGCCTAAGCCAGGATGGAGAAATCTTCGTTCTGATGAGGTTGAGACACTGGTAAAGAATGATAATACGGCAGATAACTGGGATGAAATACTTGTTACCGACAGCTTCGATCCGAACCAGATCAAGAATACAAGATTTTGCGGGCTTATCAGGATCGGACGCCTGCGCAATGTGGTGATTCAGCATCATGACCTGAGAATGCCGACGGGCATTACCAACAGTGTTATTATCTCCTGTGATATCGGTAATGATGTAGCCATCCATGATGTGCATTACCTGGCGCATTATATTATCGGCGACTGCAATATTCTGTTCAACATCGATGAAATGCACACAACTGATCACGCCAAATTCGGCAACGGTATCATCAAGGAAGGAGAACCTGAAAATGTGCGCACATGGCTCGACATTATGAATGAAACAGGGTGCCGGAGGATACTCCCGTTCGACGGTATCATAACCGCCGACGCCTATTTGTGGGCTAAATATATCGACGATAAAGCCCTGCAAACCAACCTGAAAAAAATTACGCAGAACCATATCGACAACCGAAGAGGCTTTTACGGAACAACGGGGAACCATACCGTAATTAAAAATTCACTTATACTCAAGGACGTAAAGGTCGGCTCCCATTGTTACATCAAAGGAGCCAACAAACTGAAAAACCTTACCATCAACTCCTCCGAAGCTGAGCCCACACAAATTGGAGAAGGAGTTGAACTTGTTAACGGGATCATCGGTTATGGTTGTCATATTTTTTATGGCTGCAAAGCAGTTAAATTTATTCTGGGCAATAACTCAAGTTTGAAATATGGAGCCAGGTTGATCAATTCGTTTTTGGGAGACAATTCAACCATTTCCTGTTGTGAAGTCTTGAACAACTTAATATTTCCGGCTCACGAACAGCATCACAACAATTCTTTTCTTATAGCCTCTGTGGTTATGGGACAAAGCAACATGGCCGCCGGTGCAACGATTGGTTCAAACCATAACAGCCGGGCCAATGATAATGAAATTCAGGCCGGAAGGGGATTCTGGCCGGGATTATGTACCAGCGTCAAACATTCGTGCCGCTTTGCATCTTTTACGTTGCTTTCAAAAGCCGATTATCCTGCTGAGCTTGATATTCCCCTTCCTTTTTCGCTGCTGAACAATAATGTTTCCAAAGATCAGCTTGAGGTATTTCCCGGATTCTGGTGGCTTTATAATATGTATGCCCTGGCCCGTAATTCCTGGAAATTCCAGAACAGGGACAAACGCGTAAAAAAAATTCAAAACATTGAATTTGACACCTTTGCTCCCGATACGATAGAGGAAATTATCAAAGCCAGATACCTGCTGGAATTATGGATTGCCAAGGCCAGCCTCCGGCAGAAAGGGGAGACTGTTAAAAGTGAGCGTGAACTTGTTCAACTGGGCAAAAATCTTCTGAACGGAAAAGAAAGCATGGTAAACAATCTTGAGGTGTTAGGGGAGAACATGGAGAAGAGCAAACGAAAAGTTGTAATCCTGAAAGCTTTTGCAGCCTACCATGCTTATAATGATATGCTTTACCATTATGCCATGAAGAATGTTATAGCTTATTTGAGTTCGAAGCCCAAAGCCACACTTTCTGCAATGCACGATGATCTAAAAGGGAAACGACAATCAGCATGGGTTAATCTTGGCGGCCAGATCATGCAACAGAAAGATCTTGATAAGCTGCGTCATGATATCGGTACAGGCAAACTTAAAAGCTGGGATGATATCCACAACCGTTATAACAAACTTTGGAGCATGTATATTCTTGATAAGCAAAAACATGCTTATGCTGTCCTTTGCGAATTAACGGGCACAGACAAAATAACAGAGAAACATTGGAAATCAGCATTAACAAAGGCTGTGGAAGTTCAGCAATATATTTGTGATAAGGTTTATATTTCACGAAAAAAAGACTATGATAATCCATTTCGTCAGGCAACCTTCAGGAACATGGACGAAATGAAAGCTGCTATAGGCACCATTGATGAAAACAGCTTTATTATCCAGGTCAGACAGGAAACTGAAGATCTGAAAAAACTCGTAAAAACACTGAGAAACAGGAAATAATATTTATTAATAAAATACCAGAAAGGAGAAATCCCATGAATCTTCAAGATCCCAACTATTCGAAGTATGCTTTGGTTCAGGAAATGATGCAAACAGTTGATGTTGTAAAAAATTTCAAACCAAACCAGACAAAAGAAGTCGCCGACGCCATAAAATCAGTCGGTAAACTGCTGCTGACAGGAGAAGGATCAAGCCGTATCTTCCCTGCAAAAAATGCTATCCGCAAAGCCCTCACCTGGGGCATGAACCTGTCGATAGCCACTGATGGTTCGCGACAGTCAGCCCAGTATGATCTTTCAAAATTTGCCGTTTTTTGTGCATCCAACTCCGGCCGTACAAAGGAGGTTGTCCTGCTGGCCAAAAAGCTCGGTTCCATTGGCAATGAAAACCGTTTTGCTTTAACAGCCAATAATGATACGTTGCTGGAAAAAGAATGCAAAAAAACATTCGTACTGAATTGTGGCTGGGAACAAGCTGTTGCTGCAACAAAAAGCGTCATTGAACAAACACTTTTTTATGAATCCATTCTCTGGCACATCAGGGGTATTGATAAAACAAGCGAATGCGAACAATTACCCGCATTGGTTGAACAGGCATTGACCATGACCATTCCCAAAGATGTTGTTACAGCAGCGGCAAAAGCTCCCACCATCTATTTTGCCGGCTACAATGATGGCGTAGCTGAAGAATTAACGCTAAAGACCAATGAGATCACCAGGAAAAAATCCGATTTTCTCGAAGGCACCTATGCTGTTCACGGCATTGAAGAGGTCATGGATAAAAATGATATTGTTTTTGTCGTAGATCCCATCGAAGATGAAATCGAAAAATTCCAGGAAGTACTTGTTAAGGGCGTTGGCCTTAAAGTGATTGCCATTGCCGATCATGATACACCATTCACAACCATTAAGGTTCCTTCAGCCGGAGAAATGAATCCTTACGTATTCCTGAGTGCCGGATGGAACCTGCTGGTTGAAATCGGCCTGGCCATCGGCATTAACCTTGACAAACCCGAACGTGCCCGAAAAGTGGGAAACGAATTTATCGGATAACGGGGATAGAATGTTTGAGGGTTTGAGAATTTGAAAATTTGAGAGTTTGAAGACCCGGAGAGTAAAAACCCTCAAACCTTCAAACCTTCAACTCTCAAGCCCTTTCACCTCCATGGCCCCCACTCCAGGGTCAACCTGTCACGTACACGGCTCAATCCCGTTGTGTTGTTCTTTTGATAATAACTGATACCGTCTTCTTCAAAAATCGTTGTGACAGTCTCTACCTTGTGTTTTGCTGCCGGATTTTTATGATTATAGATCATGCATAATGACTGACGAACGATATCTTTTGTTTTATCAATATAGCAATTCACATTTCCTTCAGCATTCAGTTCAACAATACGCTGCCAGTTTTCTGTATTGGAAAGATTATGAAATGAAACACTTCTCAGGTTTTGATCACCGTCAAATTCAAAGGTGAAGGTACCGTCAGAATAAGTGTTGGCAGGATCGTTACGCCGTGTCAGCAGATAGGTATGGCCCTGCTTTGACAATTTATGCGTAATAATATTGCAAACCTTGCTGGCTTCATATGCTTTCCAACGGTCACAGAAATTTACAACCTGGTAAAGAGTAAGTCGGTTATCCGGTCCGTATTCATATTGTTTAACCTGTGAAAGATTGATAAACAGGGCTTCTCCCCTCTGGTTGCTGCTGGTTACCGCGTATAACTGAAGGTATCTTTTTATTTTATAAACTCTTTTATAGTGGTCAAAGAAAACTGAATCAAAAGGTGTTATGTAAAACTGGCCCCACTTGTCTCTTTGTATCCGGCTCAACTCATGAATAACCATGACATCTTTAGGGTTCCCGTAAGAAAAAGTACAATTCATGAATGACGCCTGAACCGAGACTATTTTCTGCCGGGCCTTATCAGTGAAAATCTTTACGGAATTATCCGTTAGTTTATATCTTACCTTCCAGGGCGTATAGGGCTGGGTTAAATTGAAAAGCAGATACACATAACTGTAATCGCTCAAGACTGAATCTCCGATGATGCTGACGGTATTATTGTGAACGATGATATCTTCCCTGATTGTTTTTAGATAGGCATCCAACAGAACAGGTAATTCCCTTTTCAGAAAATTGAGTGAATCAAGCATGCGTTGCCGCCGTTGAATGGAATCCCTTATAAATTGTTCCCGGGCCAAAAGTGAATCCCTGATGTATTTCAACCTTATTTCCTGAAGTGAATCTCCCGGTTGAAACAGGGTATCTTCAGTCTGTACGTTACTGATAATGGTGTCTTTTGCTCCCAGCTGTTGTGGATGATAGATGTGCTTGCCTTTCAATGTATCAGAAGTTTGCCGGGCATATGATGCCGTTACACCGGCTTGAATGAGAATGATGATAAGGATAAGGGAACGGATGCTTTTACCAGACATTTTTCCGGTCATGATATTGATTTTAAAAGATAAGAATTGTTTTTGACATAAAAGCTTAATGAAGGACTGATTATGATTCCAGCCACGCCATGGCAGCAGTCCGTGTACTGAATAATTTTATTTTATAGTTTTTTGTGTTGCGAAAAAAAGTTATATAAAGGTTCGCCAATGCAGCTCCAAATGGGTTATTCTGTAATATTGCCTCTTTTACCAGATCGTATTTTCTCATCCTGTCTTTTATATCATCTAATACCAAAGCAGCCCTTTTTGCCCGGTAAAGCAACCTGGTATCAGCGTCGGTATAATCACTTAGAATATACAGTTTTTTTGGAAGGTCATTAATCCTGCCTAAATCATTGATATATTGCGCTATCTCTTCATACGAAATACTGCCGGTGTATTTTGCCGTAATCAGGTCTTTATCCCTGTCAAACTTCCACTGTATCATAAACAGAGGTTAAAGAAGATACTAAAAAGCACTATAAAATTATGCATTTTCAGGAATATTTTTAATCTGCACCTATATTTTAACTATTTTCGCTGACACACCTTCCTCATAATGGGAATATTCATTATTGCATTTATATACATCTTCGGACCTTTACTGCTGCTTTATGGATGTAAAAAACTGGATTGGCTTAACAAATTCGGAACTGTGGGACTTGCCTATGTTACAGGTATTATTTTAAATAATATTGGTCTGATCAAACCGGAAATGAAACCATTGCAGGATGTTTTTACCTCCATCACCATAGCTTTTGCACTGCCGCTTTTATTATTTTCCATTAACATCAAACAATGGTCGCGTCTTGCCTTGAAAACCGGACTGGCTGCACTGTTTGGCATTTTCTCAGTCGTCTTAATCATATTGCTTGGTAATTATCTGCTAAAAGATAAAATAATGGATTCCTGGAAAGTATCAGGACTGCTGGCTGGCGTTTACATAGGCGCCACGGCAAATATGGCTGCAATCCATAAAGCCCTGAACGGCAATGCTGAAACTTTCATCCTGGTAAATGCTTACGATATTCTCATCTGTATCCCTTATTTCTTTTTCCTCATCACAAAAGCACAGACAGTTTTCGGTAAAATACTGCCATCCTTTAAACCATTACAATCCAAGGTGATATTGGACAATGAAGTTGATGATTTCGACGGATGGGATTCTTATAAAGGGATTCAGAAAGCCGGTGTTCTGGTACCCTTATTCTTGGCTTTATTGCTATCGGGGGCAATCGTCGGGCTCTCACTTTTTCTGAAGCGGTTTTTCCCGGCTGATTATCAAACAGCCGGTTTGATAATCAGTATTTCGGCTATTTCCATATTTTTATCGTTAATCCCTGCTGTCAACCAGATAAAGAAAACATTTCAGAGCGGTATGTATCTGATTATTATTTTTTGCATAGTGGTAGGCTCAATGGCCGACTTCAGCATGTTCACAACCGAATCACTATTTCTGGCTGTATTTGTTGCCCTGGTGATTATAGGATCCCTGTTATTCCAGCTCCTGTTTTCAAAAATTTTCAGAATCGATACAGACACCACTATTATAGCCTCAACAGCCTTTATATTCTCACCCCCTTTTGTACCAACGGTCGCCAGCGCCCTTCGCAATAAAGAAATTATCATCTCAGGCATAACCATAGGCATAATCGGATATGCCACAGCCAACTTTCTGGGCATTACGCTGGCGTACTTTTTAAGGTAGAACAGCTCTTTTCAACCTGAATTTTTTAATACTAATTAATAATACTCTTCAACCATTCTGCTCATTTCATCACGGGTAAAATAGAAGCCCCTGATGGAAATACCTGACAGGGTTCGGATATTTTCTATCGCTTCCAGCGGATTTTTATCCAGCAAAATAAGATTAGCCCTTTTACCGGTTTCAATTGTACCCAGTTCATCCGATATTCTGAGAGCCTCTGCGGCAACGACAGTAGCTGAGCGCAGCACTTCATAATTGGTCATGCCGCATCGGCTGAATAATTCCATTTCCTGCCAGGTGGAATATCCCACATAGGTGCCAACAACGTTGGCATCGGTTCCTATCAGTAAACTGCATCCATGCTGATAGAGTTTTGTTGTAAAAGCTCTGGTAATTTCAACCATCCTTCCTGCATAGTTCTTTCTGTCAGAATATGTAATCCTGTAATAATAAGGGAAGCTTTTCTTCCAGAGCCATTTTACATGACCTCCCAGTGTGTTGAATTCAGGATCGTTTTTCAGACTGTCAAAACCACTTTCAGGCGGCAGACTTTGCCAAATAACAAGTGTAGGACAATTATAAACTCCGGCCGTTTTTGTTTTCTGAATGTAATATTCAGATTTTTCAACGGGGATAATAAAATCTGCACTGTTGTTGTCAATATAACCTGTCAGATGTTCAATAGAACGAATACGGTCATCCAGTACCCTGTCAATGCCTACATTATCAGGGACATGTCCTGCAAAATCGATATTATTAATCGCTGATGAAGCAACAATGGCTCCATAAACCGGCAATGAAAGATTATCGTATATTTTCAGGCAATCATAACCGGCTTTAGTCTCTTTGCTGACCACATGCCGTGCAGTGAGGGAATCAGTAAGCCTTTTGGTTATAGGGTTTATGCTCGGTTTTCCGTCAATACACCTGCCACAGGTATAAATATCAGGGCCAAAAACTTCCCTGCATTGTTGCTTTTCTCTGAGCGGCAATACGGATGAATATCCGATAAGCCTGATCCAGTAGGGAAGATCAGCCATATTGCGCACGGTGGTAACACCGTACTTAAGAAATTTAAGCATATCACCATCATCAAGGATGTGTACATGCATGTCAATCAGGCCCGGCATAAGGTATTTTTCTTTTGCCTTTATTGTATAATAACCTTCCGGAACCTGTTCATTGCTGTCCAGTATAGCCGTAATACAGCCCTTCTCTGTGAGGACGGTTTTATTATCCAGAATAATATTTTTATTGAGGGGTATCAGGTTAGCTCCCACAAAGGCAGTTTTTTCATGATAGTAACTTTCTGAATATTGCCGGGTAATATGAGACAATGAGGAGCAGGAACACAAACAAAGAAAAGCAAAGCAGTAAAACAGTCTGTTCATCATATGAAAAATTTAACACATCAGTCTTTGAATCATAAATAGCACAAAATGGACAACCAGAGGATATACAATTTTTTTTGGTCATGTCAATCCTGTCTGTGCTTAATTCTTAATTCCTGATTTCTGGCTCTTGACTCCTGGTCCTTTCCCAATTTACGATGTACAATGTATAATGTACAATTCTCGAAGTTTTCTTCCGACACCAAACACCCACATCACATGTCACCGGTTATCGTCCCTCATCCCAAAGACACTGCCAGGTTTTAAAGACCCTGGCATGTCTTCCCTCCCCAAAACACACTGCACCAAACCCAAATCCGCCGGTTACCGATTTCTTTATCTTCCAATGCTGATATACATGTGATCCCTAATGGGGTCAAATACCAACCAAAAATGCACCTTCTATAAACATACAAACCCTCCGGGTTTGAAGACATAACGCCATCTTCCTCATTCTCATTCTGATTCTGATTCCCTTCCCCCCGTCTTTAATCTTTAATCTTTTGTCTTTATTCTTGATGCCTGGTTCTTGGCTCTTGATTCCTGCTTCAACCCGCTATCCATCCTGCAACCTCCTCCTGCGATGGATTTTGCAGATTCAGTTTATTCTTTTTATTAAAACCGCAGATCTCCTGGTGCAGCTTTCCGGGTTTTTCGATTTTTTTCAATTTCTCAACTGTACTGTATCCTATTTGCTGTAAAACAGGGTACCATATTTCCGGAATACCGGCATTAACAAACTTTTCCTTACTGTCAGGTTTTTCTGCTTTTTCAGGCCGCATCTGCGGAAAAAACAAAACATCCTGTATACTGGGCTGGTTGGTCATGATCATGGCAAGCCTGTCTATACCCACGCCCAATCCTGATGCCGGAGGCATACCATATTCGAGTGCCCGCAGAAAATCCTGGTCAATATACATGGCTTCATCGTCACCTTTTTCTGAAAGGTACATCTGCTCCTGAAATCTTTCACGCTGATCAATTGGATCGTTCAATTCTGAATAAGCATTGCACAATTCTTTCCCGTTAACGATAAGTTCAAACCTTTCTGTAAGCCCGGGATTTTTTCTGTGTTTTTTGCAAAGCGGTGACATCTCAACCGGGTAATCCATAATAAAAGTAGGTTGGATAAGATGAGGTTCCACCATTTCACCAAACAGCCTATCGATGAGTTTTCCCTTACCCATGGATGCGTCGGTTTCTATACCAAGATTATGGCATGTGTTCCTGAGCTGCTCTTCATTCACATCACTGACGTTGATCCCGGCATATTGATAAATGGCATCGGTCATTGAAATTCTCTTAAAAGGCCGTGTAAAATCAATAAGTTTATTGTCATAGGGTATTTTATTGGTCCCGTGAAGGTCAAAGGCAACCTTTTCGATCATTTCCTCCACAAAATCCATCATCCACAAATAATCTTTATAGGCAATATAGATCTCCATCACTGTAAATTCAGGATTATGCATTCTGTCCATGCCTTCATTGCGAAAATCCTTTGAGAACTCGTACACCCCTTCAAAGCCGCCAACAATAAGCCTTTTTAAATAAAGCTCATTGGCTATCCTGAGATACAAAGGTATATCAAGGGTATTATGATGCGTAACGAAAGGACGCGCAGCGGCACCACCCGGAATCGACTGAAGAACAGGAGTTTCAACCTCAAGATAGCCCCGGGAGTCAAACAGTTGCCTCATAGAATTTATCAGCCTTGTACGCATTCTGAATACTTCTTTGACGGCAGGATTTACGATGAGGTCAACATAACGCTGGCGGTAACGGAATTCCGGGTCGGTGACAGCATCGTAAACAACACCGTCTTTTTCTTTAACGACAGGAAGAGGTTTCAGTGATTTACTCAGCACAATAAGCTGGTGCACATGAACAGATATTTCACCCATCTTCGTGATAAAAACAAATCCTTTTACGCCAATAAAATCACCGATATCAAGTAATTTTTTAAATACAGTATTATAAAAGGTTTTATCTTCTCCCGGACATAGTTCGTCTCTTTTAATATAGAGTTGTATGCGGCCCTTTTCATCCTGAATTTCTGCAAAAGATGCACTGCCCATGATGCGTTTGTTCATCAGGCGACCGGCTAAATGAACATCCTGAAAATTATTTTTTTCAACGGAATAGTTGTCAATGATCTCCCGGGTATTTGTATTGACAGGAAAGGCAGCGGCAGGATAAGGATCAATACCGAGTTTTATCAATTCTGCCAGAGCTTGTCTTCGTATAATTTCCTGTTCACTTAATTCAAAAGCGTTCATGAGATTATGATAAAGAAAATTTTTGCAAATATATTCTTTTTGGGCAAAATGAACCGCTTAAATCCATTGACGCGTTTTCATTATATTTATATGGGATAAAAAGTATTGAAAATATTACAGCAAAAGCAATTTTTCAAATTGAGCATATGAAACATTTTGATTTCATATCCGGTCACAGGGATAAAACCAGGAAGAAGTACTTCTTTTGAAATTATCGTATTACAAACAAAAAAAGAAGAAACAGATTTTATAAATTTATAAGATGACATTTTTTGGGGATGAATCAATGTGGCCTTTACATGTAAAACCTTGGTTTACTCTAATTATTTCGTAATTTTGTAACTTTTTATACAGTATCTCATTTTACTTTATTATATGCCGATACTTTTGAAGAAACGATGAAAAATCCTTTTCTAAATAGTAAAGGGATTAAACCCGGTGAGGCTTTTATTTTTTCGCTTTCATGCATACAAGCGTTAAGCATTGGAGCCTTTCTGGCTATTTTCGATATCGGCGCGCATGTTATTTTTTTCGAATCATATGGCAGTCAGATGATGCCTCTGGCGATGGCAATAGCAGGTATCGCAGGACTTATCTATATGTCATTTTATTCATTCTTTCTTAACCGGATAAACTTCAGGTTCTTTGTCAGTGCTAATTATTTCATCATAATGTTGATACTGGCCGTTTTATTTTTCTATGAACCGGCCCATAGTGCCACAGTTTACGGCATACCATTATTATTGCCATTTTCCTTGATGTTCCCTGTCAATATCATTGTTATGCTGGTCTTTTGGCGGTCGACACAAAAAATATACACATCCGCACAACACAGGAGATTGTATCCGTATTTACGTGCTTTTCAGATAGGCGGTATGGTTGCGTCATCACTGATCCTGCTGGCTCTGTTTTATTTTAAATGGGACCGTAATCTGATATTGCTTGCAGGCGTTGGTTTTATGGCTGTCATAATAATCCTGCAAACCATCATGAATCTTACCCACCGCTTTTCTCCGGTTTTATATCATCCCAGGAAAAAGCTCAATCCCATTCGGTCGAAACTGACAGAATTTTTCTATTCACGTTACACCTTATTATTATTGGTATTTGTCATATTGTCGACCATAATCGGATTTCTGATTCATTTTCAGTTTATTTCAATGGCCCGGCAAAATTATCTCAGCCTCGAGGGCTTTTCTAAATTTCTTGCACTTTTCATGGGAGCCATGATCATCATTGGATACCTTATTGAGAAATATCTGATCCGAAAGATACTTTACTCATACGATTCTCCTTACAGTCTGGTATTGATCCCGGTTTTGATCGGACTGGTAATAATAGCGGCATTGCTGGTGAATCTGCTGGCAGGGTCATCGGCAACTCTAACGAGGTTTACCTATGTGTTTCTGATGATTACCATGATAAAGACCGGCTATCATATCACTCGCGATTCCATTGAAAGTCCTTCTTTAAAGGTTTTGTTCCGAACGCTTGATGTCCGTTTTCATAATATCGCTGTTCCCCGTGTGGAAGGTACATTGCGTATGGCCGGTATTGGCATTGCAGGCGCTTTGTTAATAGCTTTACTTTACATTGGTATTGAAAAGGTAATGTTTCAGAACATATTGATCCTTGTGCTTTCTATCGTCTGGCTGTTCATTGCCATTAAACTGGTAAAAGCTTATCAGAATGCGCTCATTGATGGCATAAGGAAACTGAAATCCAATGTCAGGCAGATAGAACAGGAATTAATAAACATCGATGAGAAAGCACACAGCCTGATCAATCATACCGATCCGAAAAAAGCCATTACAGCTTTGTCTCTCTTTGAACGGATTGAACCGATCCAGCATGAAAAACACCTGATTGGTCTGCTGGCTTCAAGTTCTTTTGAAATGAAGAAATACCTGCTGGAAAAAATTGATGAATATTCTGTTTTACATGCCTTGCCGGTTATAAAAGAAGCTCCTTCGCTTAAAGAAAATCAAAACAAAGAAGCACATGTCCTTGCAGGCCGTATCATGAACCGCTTTGAAACAAAGTTGAGCTTCGGGCAAAGCAAAGAGAATCTCACCAGGCTAATGAACTCCCTGAATATTTCTGACCGTATCCTGGCAGCAGAAATTGCCGGCACATCAGGCAAAATGGAATGGAATGACATCATTATTAATCTCTCCCGTGATATTGAACCTGAAGTGAAAACATCAGCCGTAAGAGCCATGGCCAGGCTGAATTGTGCAGACCACAGTCACGTATTGATTGGATATCTGTCAACATCCAATTATTTTCAATTTGCCTTTGAAGCTTTAATTAAGATCGGTGATCCGGCACTGGATATTCTCGATCAGGTCTTTCTTCAACCCGATGCTGATAATACATTGCTTTCAAGGATTATCCGGATTTATGGCAAAATAGGAAGTCCAAAAGCCATTGACCTGTTGCTGAATAAAATAGAAAACCAAAACCGGTATCTTACACGGCAGGCCATACTATCATTGCGCGAAGCCAAATTTCAATCAACCCCCGCAAATACAAACCGCATACTTAATTCTATCATCCGTCTGATTACCATCATGGCCTGGAACTATTCCGTTTACCAGGTGCTCAGCAAATCAAATAAGTTTGCATTATTAATAGAAGCCTTCGAGTCAGAAATAAAAGATAACTACAACACATTGTATCATTTGCTTACACTGGCTTACAATACAGCTTCCATCAGCAATATACGCAATCTTTTATCCGAGGGCAATGATACCGATATCAGCTTTGCTATTGAAATGCTTGATCAGGTATTGCATGAAGAGATTAAGCAGGTGTTTTTTCCTGTCATCGAAAACATTTCTGTTAAAAGCCGTGTGAAACAACTGGAGTATTTTTTCCAGACCGAGAAAAATGATCCTGAAGACATCCTTAATGAAATCATTATCCGTGATTTCAATGCCGTATCATACTATACTAAAGCCTGTGCCATATTCAGCCTGCTAAAAATAAAGAATCCGCGCATCAGTCAGGAATTAATAGCCATGGTTTTCCACCCCGATCAGCTGCTGAGAGAATCGGCCTGTTATGTAATTGAGCAGATTGAACCCGGATTTTTGGAGACACTGTATCCCCGGCTTGAGCCTTCTGTTGTTCTTGACATACAAAATTCCCTGGATCGTTCAGTGAACCGTAATATTCCTTATTTGCTTCTCGACAGGATAGGATTTTTAAAAAATGTCAACAAATGCGAATCTATTAATGAAGATGTTTTGCTTGAAATTTCTAAACACCTGGATTTAAACACATTATCAGAGAATGACCAATTGCTGATCAGAAAAAATGATGTTCATTATCCCCTGATCATCATACAGAATGGACAGGTAGAAATCAGGAATTCCGAAAATAAAGTATTTGTAATTGGGAAAAATGATATAATTTACAGCGATATTTATTCTGTTTATGAGGCATTTTCTTTCAGGGCCACTACAGATCTTACGTTTTTCAACCTTGACCAGGAGATGCTTAATAATCTTGCTTTTGACAATCTTGATTTTCGAAAGTTATTGTTTGAATTGATTGAGGAATCCCGGGCGTAAAAATGACATGAATTTCGATTACGACATATTTATCAGTTATGAAGCGGCTGCAAGCCGGGAGGAAGAAAATGTGACCACCTGGGCCCAGCTTTTTTGTCATCATTTATATATTGTGTTGCAACGTTTATTTGATGAAAAACCAACCATCCTTTTGCACGATGACCTCCGTTCACGGCAACAGTTGATGAATGAAAATCCCGGCGAGGTTTTTACGAAAACCGGCGTTTTTGTCACAATCATTACACCTGAGGATATAAAATCAACAAATTATATAAATGAGTTGACAAAGATCCATGAGGCAGCTCATTCTTCCCGGGACCATGGACTCAACCGGATATTTAAAATATTCACCCTTCCCCTGAATAATGAAGAAGAGCCCGAATTGTTAAGATCTGAGCTTCGTTATGATTTCTATGAAATAAATCGCTTTAATAAAAAGCCCATAACTTACAGCCTGCAAAACGATCAATTGCCAGATAACAAATTCTGGTCAAAACTGGTTGATTTGGCCTATGATATATTTAACACGTTGCGTGAGCTAAAACAACAGAAAAGACCAGAGAATCAAACTATAAATAATGCGATTTACCTGGCTGAAACAAGTTTTGATCAGCAGGAAAACCGGGATATTCTCAAGCGTGAATTACGTCATCTGGGTTATAAAATCCTGCCGGTTACATCCATTCCCAATGATAACGAGCCTGCACGAACTGCTATTGAGGAAAATCTCAGACAGTCAGTCATATCCATTCATATGATGGGTGCATTTTACGGCGATTTTATTAAAAATGCCAAGTATTCACTTATCGATTTCCAGGCCCGGGTCGTTAAAGAATTCATTGAATCGAAAGAAAACCATCATAAACCCTATCAGATCATATGGATCCCCAATGATCTGAAAACCACTGATCAACGTCAGTCGTTGTATCTGAAAAGACTTAAACGTGATGAATCACAGGAAAGAACTGAAATCGTTGAAGCCCCGCTGGA